>CAYZQQ010000045.1:0-14179 GCA_964480075.1 uncultured Anaerolineaceae bacterium | reverse complement strand
GCAGATTGATGTAGATTTTTTGTACATTGTTGTCATTGCGAGCGAAGCGAAGCAATCCCCGTGAGCGCAATCGGAGATTGCTTCGGCGCAAAAAACACGCCTCGCAATGACAAACCCCCTGAATTCCCAAAGACCCATAATTGTTTGGTTTCTCGGGGTAAAAATACAGGGGCGGCTGGTGTGCCGCCCCCGCGGAGAATGTATTTCAGATTCAGAAAAACCTTATTTCAGCACCAACGGCAGGTAAATGAATGCATTGTATGCCGGTGTCACCTCGATAGTGATGCTGTCGGTGAGCGAGTTGACGGCATTGGATGCCGTGACCACCACGGTATAGGTGCCGACGGCGGCATAATTGTAATCCGAACCCATCACCGGAGTTGCCGTACCGCAATTTAGGCATGTGTCGCCATTGCCGAAATCCCAATCGTACCGTACATTTGACCCGGCGGTGATACTCGCTTGCAGGTTGGGGTCAACGCCCAGCGCGACGGGGCTGCTGCGGGTGACGGTCAATCCGGCAACGGGTTCATCGGTGATGACCACAGTGGTGGTGGCTACCTGCGAACTGACCGCGTTTGAGGCGGTCACAATCGCGGTGTATGTACCGGCGACAGAATAAATGTAACTGGCGGTCGCACCGGTAGCGGTATCGGGTCCCTCGCCGAAATCCCACGCATACGAGACGTTGTAGCCGTTGGTGATGGTGGCGGTGAAATGGACGGTTTCGCCAGTGAGGGCGGGGCTATCGCTGGTGAGCGTTAAGCCCTGCACAGTCACATCGCCCACGCTCAATAGCGCCGAAGCGGTGTTATCGGTTTGCCAGCCTTCGTTGGCAGCATCAATTTGGGCGGTGTTGGTAAAGGTTTGCACCGGCAAACCATTGCTCATCACCCCGGTGATGGTGATTACGCCACCGTCGCCCACATTCAAATCGGCGACATTCCATGCATAGCTGATTGTCCCCGTCGGGGTAATGGTTGCGCCGCTGCTGCTGTATGAAATATTGGTCACGCTGATGGGCACATCATCGGTAATGACCACCCCAAAGGCGGGGATCAACCCATTGTTGGAATAGGTCAGGGTATAGGTGATGGTATCGCCGGGGTAGGCGGTAGTGGGAGTTACGCTTTTGCTGATACTCAAATCGGGGGTGACAACCAATTGATAGACATACGCCCGCCCCTGATCGAGATTTCCACCAACATCAGCATAGGTATCCCCCACAGCGATGGTGTTGGCATCAATTGCCGAGTTGACACCAAACAGCGCCGCCGTCGCATCCGAGGATTCCCACACACCGCTGAGCCCCCAATTGTCCGTGCCGCCTTCATTCCGGTCGAAAACAAAGGCTGCACCATTGGTGCCGGCATACCGCGAACTGACCACCAGCGTATCGCCGCTGATGGAAACGATAGCGTTGACCCAATCGCTTGCTTTCAATATGCTCGGGGCGAGGGTGGTGATTAATCCCCAATTGTCTGCACCACCTTGATTGCGCCCGAAAACATACACCGCGCCGGTCTGAGTGGTTCCGTCCGGCATGGCTTTTGGCGCGGTAACGGCGGCAATATCGCCGTCAATAGCGACGGAATAGCCAAATTCACCGCTGTCACCGCCCTGCGTCAGGGTTATCACCTGCCCCCAGTTGTCCGCGCCGCCCTGATTGCGCTCAAAAATATATGCCTCCCCTTGTTCAGCGATGCCACCGGGGTCGGCGCGGTAGGCGCCCACGATGGCGGTATCGCCGCTGAGGGCAACCGAATAGCCCAAAGCGTCATTCGCCGCGCCGGAAGCATCAAACAATTCTACCACTTGCCCCCAGACATCCACGCCGCCCTGATTGCGCTCAAAAATATATGCCGCGCCCTGACTGCTGTTTCCGCCCACATCGTGCTGCCAGGCACCGACAAGGGCAGTGTCATCATCCAATGCGACAGCTATACCAAAATGATCGGTGTGCGCGCCGTCGGAGGCGGTGAGTTCTGCCACTTGTCCCCAATTATCTGTACCACCCTGATTGCGCTCAAAAATATACGCTGACCCGGCATCGGTACCGCCGGTATTTTCATCCGGCGCGCCTACCAGCGCAGTATCATTATCCAGCGCCACTGCCGAACCGAGATGGTCGCCGGTGGCTGCGCCGCTGTGGGTCAGGGTGATAACCTGCCCCCAACCGTCTTTGCCGCTCCGGTTGCGTTCAAAAATATACGCCTCGCCCGATTCGACGATGCCACCGGCATTATCGGCATAGGCTGCCCCCGCCAGCAATACGCCGCCGGAGATATCCACCGCCCCGCCAAAATACTCGGCTGCCGCGCCGCCTTGTGCCACCGGGTCTGCCATTTCCTTCCAGAAATTGCCGGTATTGTTGAAGATATATGCCTTGCCCTGATTGGTGTTCCAACTGACAGCGCCAATCAAAAAAGTATTGTTGGTCACATCCAACGCGACCGCATTACCAAACCGGTCGCTTGCCAGGCCATCTGAAGCGGTCAGTTTGGTATCCAGCCCCCATGCGTTTGCTCCGCCGTGATTGCGCCGGTACATATAACTTGCGCCTTGACTACTATTTTCAGACGGTGCGCCAATAACTATCGTGTCGCCGGAAATGGTCACTCCGGTTCCAAATGAATCGCCGCTATTTGTACCCAGCCACGTTTTCACACCGCGCCAACTGTCTGCTATGCCGCCGACATTCCGTTCAAACAGTATCGCCAGTCCTTTGCCCGATTGGGCATCAATTGAGGTAACTACAATTCTGTCGTGGTCTATCGCCACAGTATGCCCAAACCGGTCAAGTGTATGTCCAAAAGTATCGGTTAATATTGCTGTGACCCCCCAGTTGTCCGCGCCGCCCTGATTGCGGGTGAAAACATAGGCTGCGCCCTGACTCGCATTTGCGTTGACTTTTGAGGTGATTGCGCCGACAACAATTGTATCGCCGGCGATTGCCACACTGTACCCGAACCCACCGGGGGTGACCACCCCTGTCGCCGTCACGGTGAGGGTTGTCACCAATCCCCACGAATCAGCGCCCCCGTAATTGCGCTCGAACACATAGGCAGACTGTCCATCCAACGCGCCGACCGCCAATGTATCGCCGTCCAGCGCCACCGCCGAACCGAAATCATCGCCAGCGCCGCTGCCGGTCACTGTCAGGGTGATAACCCCGCCCCAATTGTCTGCGCCCCCCATGTTACGGTCATAAATGTACACCGCGCCATCGGGCGCAACCTGCGATGCACCGACAGCCAATGTATCGCCATCAATGGCAACCGCACTGCCGAACCAACCGTTGGCAACGTGTCCGGTCAGGGTCATCACCTGCCCCCACGCCTCCGCACCGCCGGTATTGCGTTCGAAAAGATAGGCTGCGCCCTGACTCGCATTTGCGCGATGCGCCCCGACAACCGCTGTGCCGTCATCCACATCCACCGCCACGCCGAAATAATCATTCGCCGCGCCGTTGGTGGCAGTGATAATGGTCGTTTCGGTGGCAGGACCCTGCGCATAAATCGGCAGCGCCGCCAGCATCAAAAGGAGCATTGCCACCCCCAACGGAATGATGGAAAAATGACGGTTTACAGAAATGTTTACGAAAACGGATTGGTGATCCATATCTCCTCCCAACAGCATACCTATATGGATTTAAAAAATTGGCGCGGTTTTTGGTCTCACCTGTGCAATTGAGGGTAATCGCATGAGGTACAATTTCCGGGTTAAAAACTAAAGCCGACTGAAAAATTGCAGCAGAACCAATACTCCTCCAGAAAAGTTTAACACACCTTAAAGCGTCTTTCAAGGGCTTTGAGGGAGTTTTTACAGATTTTTTACATCTTCACCGGTTTTGTGAAATCCATAGCTGCGTGTCACTTTTGCGATTTTCACGCTATACCGCTCGTACCACAATTGCCGACCTTTTTGCTGCGCCAGTTGATGGTCAACCTGCATTTTCCATTGCCGGATGGAAGCTTCATCCCGCCAGTACGACACGGTAATGCCGAAACCATCCGCATCCCGCACCGATTCCACGCCGAGAAAGCCGGGCTGCCGCCGTGCCAGTTCCTCCATCAGCGCGGCAGTGGCGGCATACCCGGCGGCATCGGCAGCGGTGCGGCGGGACGAGAAAATCACGGCGAAATACGGCGACTCAATCATCGAGGATTTTGCCGGGATTGAGAATCCCGTTCGGGTCGAGCAGGTGTTTCAATTGACGCATCACGGAGATTGCAGCTTCGCCATGTTCGGCGACCATATATTTTCGCTTGCCGATGCCGACGCCATGCTCGCCGGTGGATGTGCCATCCAACGAGAGGGCAAGTTCCACCAGCTTTTTGTTCAACACGGCAGCCTTGTCGCGGGTAACGGTGTCATCACTGGCATAAAAACCGATGACGTGTAAATTGCCATCGCCGGCGTGCCCCAAAACGCTGCCGTCAATCTGCAACTCGGTCAGCATGTTTTCAGCAGCAGAAGCTAGTTTGGGATAATTGGAAATCGGCACGGACACATCAGACACGAAATATTCTTTGCCCGGAAAATAGCGCAAATGCACTTCGAAAATCCGATGGCGTGCCGCCCACAGCCGCGCGCGGGCTTCACGCCCGATGCCGGATTGGTAGCTTTGCGCGCCATTCTCGCGGCAAATTTCCCCCGCCAGCGCGAGCGTCTGCGCCAACGCATCGTCATTCACACCGTTAAATTCCATGAAAAGGTGGGGCGTTTCGGGAAAGTCAAAATTCTCATCTGAATTCATCACGCGAATGGCGGTACTGTCGAGCAGTTCGAGCGCGGTGGGTTCCAGCCCGTAGCCAATCAGTTCAAAAACAGTTTGCGCGGCATGTGGCACATCGGGAAAGGCGGCGGTGGCAACGCTGAAATGTTCGGGGAGCGGGGCGAGTTTTAGGGTGGCGGCGGTGATGACGCCCAGCGTGCCTTCCGAGCCAACCAGCAGGTGCGTCAAATCATACCCCGCCGACTGTTTGACCGAACGCGAGCCGGTGTGGATGACCGTGCCATCGGCGAGCACGGCTTCGAGCGCCAGCACGTTGTCGCGGGTGGCGCCATATTTGACGGTGCGGATGCCGGCGGCGTTATTGGCGAGCATCCCGCCGATACTGGCATTTGCGCCGGGGTCGGGGGCAAAAAAGAGTCCGTGCCGCGCCAGAAGTTTGTTCATATCTTTATACAGCACGCCGGGCTGTACCGTCACCTGAAAATCATGGGCATGGATTTCCAGGATTTTATCCATCTGCAAAAAATTGAGGACAATGCCGCCCCGTAGCGGAATGGGATTGCCTTCGATGCTCGTTCCCGCGCCCCATGCCGTCACGGGGATACCGCGCGCATTGGCATACGCCAGCACGGTGCTCACTTCGGCGGTGGATTGCACCCACACCACCGCGTCGGGTAGGTGCGGAACGTGCGCCGACTGGTCGTGGCTGTGCTGGTCGCAGTCGGCGCGGGTGGTGGAAATGCGGTCGACGGAAACAAATTGCGCCAAATCATGTATCATAGTGGATGGTATCACTTGAGTACCCATAGGTTGCCTCCAAAAAATATCGGTTACCGGATGGAGGCATTATACCGCGATTTGTTGAATTTTCACAGTTTTGGAAAATCAACCCTGCACGCAAAGATGCGCCGACTTTTTAATTGCTGTTCGGGTCACTCCGGGCAGTGATGCGGCGCGCTACTTCTAACCTCAACTCGGGATAAGCCGAAACAGTCACCCTTTGATACGCGCTGCGTTCCGCAAACTTTATCAAATTTCAAACTGCGTAAGGTGAGATATTGACCTTAAATCGTCCATTCGTCACGAACGATACCCACCAACATCCATTGCCCGCCAAACGGTTCCAGCACCAGCCGCAAACTGCGCCAGTCCATACCTGCCAGATTCGGGTCGAATCCACTGAAATAATATTCCACCGCCACCGCGCCGGGATACGTTTGGGCAATATTGTTGATGGTGTTGCCGTGCCCCACCATCTGGTTGAAACCGATGATTTCCGGTTGAGCAAAATCGACATCATATACAAATCGCGCCCAATAATCGGCAAACGTCATATTGATGGGATTGCCCGAGCCGTCGAAAGCCCCCCAAACATATATTGTGGAACTTTCCATCGCTGCGGGCAATTCTGCGGCACTAAAAACCAAATCGTTGGCGGTATCCACAAATGTGTATGGCGAAAAACGTACGCCTTTTTGCGGATGCACCATCGTTGCCAGCGCCGCCACATCGCGGTTTTTTATGGCGAAAATGATTTCGGCGGCACGGGCGGCAACGCGGTCATCCACATAGCCCGCCTGCCGCGCCAAATAATTGCGATTAACCCATCCCGCCGCCCCAAGATATTTTGCGGGAACCCACGGCGAGCCGTCCACCGTCACTTCGGCGGGGGCAATCTGCACCCCTGCGGCATAATATGGCAGCGTGCCGGTCACCGAAAATTGCACGCCGGGTCCGGCGCGCATATTCAGCACATCGTCCGCGCCAACATTCACCACCGCATACGGGTCAGGCTGAAAGGTGTATGCGCCGGCGGGGGTTGCCGCCGCGCTCTGCGCCGGGGGTTCGGTGGTGACCACCGGGGTGTTGGTGGCGGTGGGGGTCGGGGTGAAGGTTGGCGACGGAGGCGCGGTGGGCGGTGGGGGTTCGGTGGGCGGCGCGGTGGGGGCGGGAGTCGCCGTGTCCGTTGGCGCAACAGTCGGTGACGGCAGCACTGTCACCCCCCGTTCGGCAGTGGGAGCATTCGCACCGCACGCCGATAGCAACAGCATCAGCAGTCCCCCAAAAATTAGGTTTCGATACTCCATCGTTACTCCCTGAAATAGGTTTCAGCCAAAAGCCGATAGCCGTTTATCGCTGTATCAGCGGCAGAAAAACTTTGTGCAGCGGTCCTGCCGTGACTACTAATTTCGCCGAAATGGCATTCGGCGAGCCGAGCGTGTTCGATGGGCTGGTTACATTCACGGTGATGGTATCCTGATACTCTCCCGGCGTGTAACTCGTTAGATTATTGGGTGTCACCGTGAAACTGTTCGGCGTGCTGCCCGTCCCCGGCGACACGGTATTTAAACCGTTCGCCACCGAAATATGCCATTGGAGTGTCTGGGTGGTGGTGGCATTATCGGGGGTCAAGCGCACACTTTGCGGAACCAATTCGCCGGTAGCGCGACTGTACAAAAATCCCACGCTGTCCGGCAATCCGCTCAACTGCGGAAAAGGTAAATTAACATTGATGGTGTCGCTGCTGGTGGTGGTTGAGCCGCCGCGCCGCATTTCGACGGTTACGGTTTGATTGCCGGAAAATGCATCCATCGCCCAGCTTTTATTCGCTTGAAATGCCATCCATGCTGACCACGTGCCATTATTGTTGCGCAGACGCATTTCGTCCCAATCACCCGCACCGTAGATGTACAATTGCACGTTTTGACTGGTGGTTGTCGCCGCATCACGATTGATAATGATGGGATACCGTCCCGACTTTCGTCCAAAATCCTGCACCCAATAACGATAATATGTACCTGTTCCCTGATAATAGCCAATGCCGATTTCCCATGTGCTGGTGCTCAAAATATTGGCGCGGTGTCCCGAACTGTTCATCCATGCCGTCATAACCTCTTGCGGGGTTGAGTATCCCGCTGCGATATTTTCACCCAAAGAACGCCAGTTGCTGCCATAGTAACTGAGCACTCGGTCCCATACGCCGCACGCATACCCCAAATTTCCATTCACCCGGTCATAGCTGTCATGGCCAAAATAATCATCCTGCGCCATATCCGCGGCGTGATACCGTGCCGACGCATCTAGCGGATCCACCCGTTTGAGGGGCGGCAATCCTCCGTTCGATGCACGTTCGCTGTTCACCAAATCGAGTACTTGCTGCTCGTAATTGGCATTCGTTACCGGCGCGGTGGCGCCACCGCAACCGGTGTATGTCACGCGGAAAAAATTGTTCGCTGTTTCGGTCATCGGGGTGCCAAGTTGAACCGGCGGGGGTGTGGCGGGTGGGTCGTCTGCAAAAATGGTCGTGCCAATCGACAAATTCAGCAATAAAAAAATAAGTTCAAAAAATACAATCCAATGCTTTCGAGTCATAATGTTCCTCACAATAAATAAATAAAATAAAAATAATACCTATCCGGCGTGGGTGTATTTTTCACCTCCTCTGGTTATTTTTGCCGGAAAAATCCGGTGGAAGCAAGGCAATTGCCTCGTGCCACCAGATGGAGCCACAATGTTTGGTGGTTAATGTGCGGTGCAGCCTTCCAAATTAGCGCAAAAATCGTGGCAAATGTCGGCAGTGGTGCCGACATACAGAATGTAAAATTCGTTGTCGTCTTTCGTCAGGGTATAATGTGCTGAACACGGCTCGATTTTTACGCCCTGCGTCTGAAATTTTGGCGCGGCTCCGCCGCCGACACAGTTGAACAAATTGGTGGGGTTGAGCATCGCTTTTTTATCGCCGATTGCCACCGCTCCCGCCGACCACGGTTCGGTTTGGTTGCTGTAAACTTGCGCCCGCACCGCACCCACCTGTTGATAGCAGGCGATGACCGCATCGGCTTTGGTAACCATCGCCTTCAAATCCGGTTTGTTGTCAAAAAAATCTGCGTTCGCCGCATTGCCAATGTATCCGGTGAGCGTTTCGCCTGCCACGGTATCGTATCCCGGCAAATTGGGCAGCATTTGTGCCACGGGTATATTTTCGGGGGGCGCGATGTTGTCGGTCGTTTTGTTTCGAGAAACGAGCACGTTGCACGCTCCCAACCCGATAAAGATAATCAGTGCAAATAAATTCAGGTACTTCTTCATACAGACTTCTCCAAAATCACTGTCCACCGCTTGCGCGTTCGCCCAGCAGTATCTATATTATAACAGTTTTTGCAATTTTGTCTGCAATTAATTTGAACAGGACAAACTATGACTGTACGCACCCAATTTCTTTCCGGCGCAAAAGCTATTTCGCCGATATTGCTGGGCGTTTTACCTTTTGCCACTATTTCCGGCATCGTCGCCATTGACGCCGGCATGAATACGGCGCAAGCTATCGGGATGGCAATCATTCTGTTCGCCGGGGCATCACAATTGGCGGTAGCACAACTCATCGGCGCGGGAGCGACACCGCTGGTCATCGTGTTCACCGCGTTCATCATCAATTTGCGATTTGTGATGTACAGCGCATCGCTGGCGCCATATCTTAAAAAAGTGGCAGCATGGAAACGCGCCTTCCTGTCATACGTTCTCACCGACCAAGCTTATGCGCTGTCAATTGCCAAATTCACCCAAGCCCCCGACACACCGCTCAAACCGTGGTTTTACGCCGGGGCATCAGCGGCGCTGTGGGTAACATGGCTGTTGGGGTCGCTGGCGGGCATTTTTTTGGGGGCGTAAGTTCCCGCAAGCTGGTCGCTGGACTTCGCCGTGCCGCTGACGTTTTTGGCGCTGCTGGCGCCGGTGGTCAACAGTCGGGCGGCAATAGTGGCGGCGACGATGGCAGGTGTCACGGTGATGTTCGCCGCCGATATGCCTTTCAATTTGGGGCTAATCACCGCTTCATTGGTCGGTATCGCCGCCGGATGGCTCGTTGAAAACTTCCTCGCGCACGGAGCGCAATCATGACTAGTTTTACCATTTGGACGATTATTTTACTGGCGGCGTTGGGTACGTTTACCCTACGAGCATCCTTCATTTTACTACTGGGCAAAAAGAAGATGCCGCTGTGGTTTGAACAGGGGTTGAAATTTGTACCCGTCGCCGTACTGACCGCGCTGATTCTGCCATCATTTCTGTTGAAAAACGGTCAAATCGCCATCTCCATCGGGAATGAGCGATTTTTGGCGGGAATCGTGGCGGTTATTGCCGCCATCGCCACCAAAAATATGCTGTGGACCATTGCGGCAGGCATGGGGACGCTGTGGATTTTACAGACGGTGATGAGCTGAGTTTCATTTCAGCACCAACGGCAGATACACCGATTGCGTTGCCCGGAACGCCAGCAAATCCGCCGAAACATTGCCCGCACCGTCAATCACTTTCGCCCGCAGATTGAGCGGCGCACCGGCGGGAATTTCGGGCTGAAATGGAATCGGGTATTCAAAAATTGCCACCCGGTCGAAAGTGATGTCTGTTTTTCCCCAAAGATTTACCTCCAAGGTGAAGGGCATAGATGCCGAGCCATTTTCCGGTAAAATAAAATCGACGTGAAATTCTTGATAGACATTGGATTGTCGAAAATCGATACCCCACAAACGATTCAACCCGATAATATCAGTTCCCGCACCCACAAAAATTTCTACCACCGGCTCGAACAGTGCCGCATCACTGCTTTTCAGCCGAAAATAGGCGCGATACGGCTTGCCGCCCGGCAAAACGGCATCCATCGTCCACACCCCCGGCGAATCCTGCGCCACCGTTGCCTGCACCGCGCGCCCGTTCAGCGCGGCGGTATCGGTGATGACCCGCCCCATTGCCGCCCCGTCTGTCTGCTGCCGGTTAAAAGTTTCCCCTTCCCACAGCCATGCTGCATCCCCCACCGACAGCAGCGACACGCCGGCGGTGTTATCGTGCGCGGTGATGGTCGGGGTGGGCGCCAGCGAGCCGGTCAGTACCGCGCTGCCGCCCGTCCACTGCGCGATGGGGTCGGTGCGGTCAATTTCCAGTCGCAATGCAGGAGATGCGGCACGCTTGCCGGTGGCATCGGTCACCACCGCAGTCAGTGTCAGCGGCGTGCCGTCGGTCAGTATGGGCGGAGCGATGGCAAAACTTTCGCGGTCGGCGGTTCCGGCAGTTTGAAAAACAGTTTCGGTAGAAAGTGGGGTCGTCCATTGCAAGCGGGTTTGGGTGATGGCGCTGCTCGCATCGAACATGCTGAAAGCCACGCCCACCCGGTTGCCCGTCACATAAAATCCGCGCCACGGTTCCACCAGCGATATTTTCGGCGGAGCGGTGTCGGTGAACACTGCGCCAGATTGCAGCGACACATTCCAATAATAATGGCGCAGAATGGCGGCATAATCCCAACCATAGATGCTCGCCCAGCGCTGCGCGCCCCACTGCCCCATGCCATATCCGTGCCCCAGCCGAATTTCACCGAACGATACCGGGTCGTCCACCGCACGCAGATATGCCGCATACGGATTTGTTTGGGTAGGACTGCTGTTTTCGGCGCTGTACATGGCAACAATCGGCGCGATTTGGTATGCCAGATATTCCCCGACGGTGGCATCCACAGCGGCATCGGTGCGCGGGTCGGTGGTGTCGCACATGTACTGATAATCCACCCAATCGGTCACATGCCAGTCGGCGGCAGGATTTTGCAGATAGTGATACCACGCATACGTCCGCGCCGCGACCGCTTGCGCTTTTAGCGCCGCCGCATTCCACGAGGCGAAAACTTCGTGCGGCACCACCCGTTTTACATATTCCTCAAAAGGGATGGCATCAATTTGCCCGACGGGGGTATCGGCGCGGCAGGTATTGTATTCACTGTGGATGACCCGAATCTCGGCGGGGGCGGTGATTTTGGCGGTATGTGCCAACCGCAGGGGCGAAAATTTACGGGCGGGAGCAGGCGTATCGTCCACCGAAAGACGGTTGGCGGGCAGAGCGATGGTTGCCGCCCCCTGCTGCACCGTAACGATGCGCCCATCCATTGACCAGCGCGGCGCATGGTCAGGAAAATTATTGCGCGTCAGTCGGGTCAGCCGGTTATCGGCAATATCGAGCCGCCACACTTCTGCGCGAGCATCGGTGGCACTGCCCAACGGCGTGCGCACAAACACCAGCGCGCGGCTGTCGGGCGACCAGCGCACTTCGCCAATGAGTTCGCCGGGCAATGCCAGCGCCAACTGCGGTGATGCGCCGGCTGCCATAATCCACAGCTTCCCCGTTGCAAATTCGTTCTGCACCCACGCCGCCCGCGCACCATCCGGCGCAACAACTGCGTGAGCAGGAGGGGCATCGGCAAGAACGGGGCGGGGCAAGAATATCACCGCGCCGATGAATGCCAACAATAATCGGCGCAGGCGCACCGTCACGCTGATTTTCTCCATGCTGCATACGGATGACGGCTCAAACTGGCATTGGTATAGCGGAGGTCAGCGGTCACATCCGCGCCAGCCCAGTCGGGAACGGCAAACGATTGGCTTTCGGTGGTGAGTTCAATTTCTGCCAACACCAACCCGGCATTCTCCATAAAAAATTCATCCACCACCCATTCATTTCCGGCAAATTGCAGGTAATGGCGGGTTTTGATGATAATTGGCTGTTCGCACAGATTTTGCAGTATTTCCAGCGCATCAGCCAATGGAATATCGTACTCATATTCGGCGCGGGTTGCCCCCACCGAACGCCCTTTGATGGTGAGAAACGCGCGTTGGTCGGTGGCGCGCACACGCACCGAGCGGGCGGGAGCGGTACTCAAATATCCCTGCCGAAACGATGCCTGACGCAAAACATGCGCCCGCCATGCATTGGTTGTTACCAAAAATTTATGTTCAATTTCAACGCCCATACATTTCACCTCGATGACACCATAGCATACAACTTTGTTCTGTAAAAATTGCGGCTATACTTTCTATAGTAGAAGTAATAACATCATATACGGATGGTGATTGATGACCAAACAATTTGAGCAGGCGACACTCGGCGCAGGGTGTTTCTGGTGTGTGGAAGCGGTATTTCAAAATTTGGCGGGCGTAGAAACCGTGGCGTCGGGGTATGCGGGCGGACACGCGCCCAATCCCAGTTACGAGCAGGTTTGCACCGGCGCCACCGGGCACGCCGAAGTGGCGCAAATTACATTCGACCCGGCGGTGGTATCGTTCGCAGAGATTTTAGACGTATTTTGGCGCACCCATGACCCGACTACGCGCAATCGGCAGGGGGCGGATGTGGGTACGCAATATCGCTCGGTAATTTTTTGTCATACCGATGAACAACGGCGCATCGCGGAGGAATCAAAAGCCGCAACGGATGAATCGGGATTGTGGCAAAATCCCATCGTGACTGAGATTGTGCCGCTTGCGGAATTCTATCCCGCTGAAGATTATCACCAAAATTATTTTCGGCGCAACCCGCATCAACCCTATTGCCAAAGGGTGGTTGCGCCAAAGGTTGAAAAGTTCAAACTGTCTTTTTCCGCAAAGTTGAAAAAAGATGCGGCGTGATTTTATAACCTTCCCATGACAGGGGCGGCTCGCAAGCCGCCCCTACGGAGACATTTCACGGCTCGGCTATTCCACAGGTTTTACGCTGTCCATCAATGAGAAAAAGCCTTCGGTGAGGGTGGGATGAATGTAAACGGCGCGATAAAATAGCGTCCACGGCGCATCTGCCATCATCAGCGCCATCAGCGTTTGCACCAATTCGCCGCCATTTGAGCCCAGAATTGCCGCACCGAGGATTCGGTCGGTGTCAGCATCAATCACTACTTTCATCAACCCGGCGGTTTCATCCCGTTCAATTGCCCGCGCCACCCAAGCCATCGGGATTTTACCCACCTTCAAATTATATCCCGCCGCGCGCGCTTCTTTTTCACTCATGCCAACCCGCCCCAATTCCGGGTCGGTAAACAGCGAATATTCCACCAATCGCCCGGCAATAGATTGTTTTTCGTCGTGGAACAGATTATGATACGCTATCTGAAAATCGTTATAGCTGATGTGCGTGAATGCCGGACCCCCTTTAACATCACCAAGAGCATACACGCCGGGCACATTTGTTTCCAGATAGTCGTTGACCGATACAAATCCGCGGTCACTGGCGATGCCCGCCGCATCAAGGTTCAGTGCGGCACTGTTGGGGATGCGCCCCGCTGCCAGCAGAATGTGCGAGCCGGTCAGCTCAAATTTATCGCTGCCATCGCGCGGTGCAACGGTCAATTGAATCGAGCCGTCGGCATTTTGACGAACGCTGCTGGCAGAAGCATTTACGTGGAAAGTCATCCCCTCTGCCGCCAGCGCATCTTGCAATGCCGCCGACACATCATCATCTTCACGGGGGACAATTCGGTCTGAAAATTCAATGACCGTTACCCGGCTGCCGAACCGACGGAACATCTGCCCGAACTCCAGCCCGATATAACTGCCGCCGATGACCAGCAGATGGTCGGGGACTTCCGTTAAATCCATAATGTTGCGGTTGGTCAGATATGGCACAGTGTCG
>CAYZQQ010000044.1:0-14731 GCA_964480075.1 uncultured Anaerolineaceae bacterium | reverse complement strand
AGCGTATGTCACCGAATTGCCCACTGTGTTCACGCTTACGCCGGAAGTCAAACCGGATGAATTGCTCATCAAAGAAGAATGTGCCATCTTTTTGGAAAAGACTGGCTTGCACAAAACTCGCCCCGGTGTCGACATCACTTTCACCACCCCGGGACATTATAATCGGCTGTTGCGGCAAATTTCAGTATATCGCTATTATTTATCGAAAAAGCGCACCGACATTCCCGGATATGACGAATCTGTGCTTGACTGGTATGACCATTTTTACACACCGATGATTAAACGCATAAAACACAGCGGCGTAATGGCACTGTTTCCGGGACGCACCCCCGATGATTTGTTGGCGTGGATAACTGAACACCAGAAAGAACTGCGTATTTCACAGCAAATGGATTCCGTCGGATATGTGCCGGATGTGCAGGATTTTCTAAAATTTATTGATAACTTGTCACCGTTGACTGTGGCAAAAGCAGAAATCGGGAAAAAGCTAAAGGCAATGCTCGGCGGCAAACAAGATAATGAGAAAGACGACATAGAAACGCACGAACGTTATGTTTAACCAAGTTTAAAATTTGTAAAAACCTATTGAAATCTTTGGCGGAATGTGCTATGATATAAACAACCTGCAAGCTGTTCAACTTAACCAAGGAGGTACTTTATACGTGGTTACTGAAACAGCCAGTGGGTACAGCCAGAGAATTGCGCGTTAGGTTTTTGCCATTATTGGGCAAAGCTCAAAGATGAACCGCCTTTGCGGATAGCAATATACTGGCGTACACATCACAAATGGCAAAAACGATGACAAAGCAGGGAATACAATTGAATAGTTTTTAGAAATCGCCTCTACTCCGGAGGCGATTTTTTTGGGGAGAAATCAATTTAACATAAGAAGTTGACTTTATTGGCGTTATCGTCTAAAATTATGTTAACAAGCAATGTATGGAACTGTATTTTAGTAGCCAACAAAATCCAAATTCGGCTAAAAAGAAATACCATAGTCGCCCCTCTGATTGCTACTTTTGCAGCGACTGTGGTAAAATTACAACGTTATCGCCATATCGTTGGCGATAAATAATCTTTTTAGCAGGAAAGAGGTTTAGACGTTGAATATTACAAAAGAAACAACAGACCAATGTGAAGTTATTTTGACCGTGGAAATTGATGAACAGCAACAGCAAAAACTTTTACAAAAAGCTGCCCGTCGAATTGCAAAAGCGGTGAAAATCCCTGGGTTCCGTCCCGGAAAAGCCCCATACAATATTGTTGTCAGCCGTATTGGCGAGGATGCAATCCGTGAAGAAGCGGTGAAAGACCTAACTACGACCGTGTATCAGGATGCCGTGAAAGAAGCCGACGTGACCCCTTTTGCCCCGGCATTGATGGATGATATCCAGTGGGAACCACTGGTGATGAAAATCCACATCCCTACCGAACCTGTGGTGGAGTTGGGTAACTATCGCGATGTGCGCGTTGAGGCAGAACTGGTAGAAGTTACCGACGACGAAATTACGGTTGAACTGGAACGGTTGAAAGAACGATTTGTCACCATCAATCCGGTTGAACGCCCCGCCCAAACCGGCGACGTGGTTTCAGTCTCCGTTGTCGAAACGGAAGCAGGAATTGATGATGCCGAAGCTGATACATGGGAAAGGGATATCGAACTTGCCGATGGAGAAAAAGCTGAGGATGGCACGCCGGACTATGTGGCACACTTGCTTGGAAAAGCAGTGGATGAGACCGTTGAATTTAGTCACACCTTCCCCGAAGATTTCTTTGATGACGAATTAAAGGGCAAAACCTTTAATTATGCGGCTACCGTAAAAGAAATAAAAGAAAAAGAAGATTTACCACTGGATGATGACTTCGCGTCTTTGGTCGGTGATTATGACTCGTTGGATGAGTTGATAGCCAAAATTCGCGAAGATTTGCAGACCCAAAAAACGCTTCGGCAGGAGAGCAAGCTGACAGATGAAGCGTTAGGCAAAATCATCGCCGGGTCAACCATAAAATGGCACCAAACGCTTGAAGAGCAAGAGTTGAAGGATGCCGTGCAACGGCAGGTATCGGAATTGAAGCGCTATGGCATCGATTACGAAACCTTCTTGAAAATTCAAAAGAAAAGCGCCGAAGAATTCCGCGAAGACCTGCGCGAGAGTGTTCAAAATAATCTGCGGAATGCATTGGCGTTGGGCAAAATTGTCGAATTGGAGAAAATCTCGGTGGACAATGCCGATATTATGCAGGAAGCCAGCCATGTGGCGTCCATTTCTGAGAATCCCGACCGAATGGCGGAAGTCGTCTATTCCGAATCCGGTCAGCGGGTGATTGCCAACAACCTGCTCACCGAAAAAGCATTGCGCCGCTTGTTGGCAATCGCCAAAGGCGAAGCTGAAGTTGAAGAAACTGACGACGACGCCGAAAATGAACCCGTCGCGGAAACACCGGCAACCGCAGAAATAGAAGAAACACCGGCAGATGCCGATACCGCGGAAACCGACGAACCCGGCGAATAACCGGTACAAACGCAAAATTAAGGAGCTGCATTCATGTTCAATCAATTACCAGAGGCGTTGGTTCCGATGGTTATCGAAACCACCGGCAGAACCGAACGCGCGTATGATATTTTCTCGCTATTGCTCAAAGAACGCATTATCTTTTTGGGTACTGCCATCAACGACCAAATAGCCAATTTAATTGTGGCGCAATTACTGTATTTAAATCAACAAGACCCCGAACGCAATATTTCAATGTATATCAACTCGCCCGGCGGCGTAATTTATTCCGGGTTGGCTATTTATGACACTATGCAATCCATCTCAAACCCCATTAGCACGTTTGCCGTGGGTGTTACTGCCAGTATGGCAACCATACTGCTGGCAGCCGGGTCTGAAGGTCAGCGATATGCGCTGCCGCACGCGACCATTCATATGCATCCGGCTGGGGGTGGGGCGCAGGGCTATACGCCGGATGTTGAAATTCAGTATAAAGAAATGAAACGTTTGCAAGATACCATGCATCACATTTTAGCCAAACATACCGGGCAAGACGCCAAGAAAATCGCCGAGGATTTTGAACGCGATCGCTGGATGGATGCTATTCTGGCGCAGGAATACGGGCTTGTGGATGAGGTGATGGGCAAGCCGATTTTCCATCAGGCTGCCGAAAAGAAAGAAGCGAAATAGTTAAAGGGTTCTCAAGAAACGGACTGACTTATGGCAAATCGGTTTCGCCCCGAAACACAAGTGTGCTCGTTTTGTAAACGCGACCAAAGCGAAGTTAATCGGCTTATCGCGGGTCCCGACCACGTCTACATTTGCGATGAATGTGTTGATCTTTGTAAGGGGTTACTGGAAGAAGAATCACAATCGATTAGCACGGAATTAAACCCCCACGCCGCGCGTACGCTATCCCCCAAAGAAATCTATGACCGTTTGAACGAGTGGGTGGTGGGACAAGACCGGGCGAAAAAGGTTTTGGCGGTGGCAGTGTATAACCATTACAAACGCATCGCCGCCAAAACCACCGATGATGTTGAGTTGCAAAAAAGTAACATTCTGCTGGTGGGGCCCACCGGTTCCGGAAAAACACTGCTAGCACAAACGTTGGCGCGGGTATTGGATGTCCCTTTCTGTATCGCCGACGCGACGGCATTGACTGAAGCCGGATATGTGGGTGAAGATGTTGAAAATATTTTGCTGCGTCTGATACAATCGGCAGATTACGATATTGCCAAAGCCGAAAAAGGAATCATCTATATTGATGAAATTGATAAAACTGCCCGCAAAGGCGATAATCCATCCATTACTCGCGACGTATCCGGCGAAGGCGTGCAGCAAGCGCTGTTGAAAATTATCGAAGGTACCAAATCGAATGTACCGCCGCAACCGGGACGCAAGCATCCACAGCAAGAATTCTTGCAGCTCGATACCTCAAATGTGCTGTTTATCTGTGGCGGTGCGTTTGATAATATCGACAACATCATCGCCCGGCGCGTGGGCGCTACGGCGCAAATGGGCTTTCCGCAGGCGCGTCCGACACTTGCTGTGCAACACCACGACGAAGACAAATCAAAATTGTTGCAGCAAATCACGCCCGAAGACCTGGTGGAATACGGCTTGATTCCCGAATTTGTGGGGCGACTGCCGGTGCTGGTTACGGCGGACGCACTGGACAAAGAATCGTTAATGCGGATATTGATAGAACCGAAAAACGCGCTGGTTAAACAATTTCATCGGTTGTTTAATTTAGATGGCGTTGAACTGGCATTTACCAACGATGCGCTCGAAGCAGCGGCGATGCTGGCATATAAACAGAAAACCGGCGCGCGCGGATTGCGCACCATCATCGAAGATACGCTGCTTGACGTGATGTATGAAATTCCCTCACATAAAGAAATTAGGAAATGTGTTATTACGCGTGGGGCAATATTAGACGAGTCGTCTCCCGAATTGTACGATGAATTTGGGCGGTTGCTCGGTGATACGCTTGATTTAGCCGCATAAAATAACCATCCTGCCAATTTTAAAAACGCCTCATCTTGGGGCGCTTTTTAATCTAATTTGGGTTTAATTCCCCGTGGCTTGCCACGACTGTCATTCCCGCGCAAGCGGGAATCCGGAAAATGGATTCCGGATAACTCCTGCGAAAATTTCCGGAATGACATTTTGATACCCCACAGCTTGCTGCGGGGTATATTCATTGACAGACACAAAATCCAATTGACGTAAAACGGCTTCAAAAGTATACTGTATGTACGTGTAAAAGTTCAATCAACCCTGATAACTCAAATGAGAAAAAATCAGCAACGATTGTTTCGACTCAATATAATAGCGATTTTTATTGTTCTGCTGGGACTTTCCGGTAGCATAGCGTTGCCCGCTCGCGCGCAGTCACCCGAAGCACAATTCTCACCGGAAGTGGAAGCATTGTTTGCGCGCCTCTCGCCCGAAGAGCGGGTGGGACAATTGTTTGTGGTGGCATACAATGGCACAGATATTGCTACCGACAGCTCCATTGCCCGGCTCATCCGCGATTATCGCATCGGTGGCGTGTGGCTGCAACCCCAAAATAAACCGTTGCCCACCGCTGATGAAACGCCGCAGGTGATGGTGCAGCACGTGGTCAATCAACTGCAATCATACGCTTTTGAACAGCGTCGGGCAACGAATACGTCCGAAATTCCCGTTGCCATCACCAACGCCGAAACCATTACAACCCCAATTACCGCTTCGCTCGCCGCGACACAATCCGTAGCATCTGTTCCCATTCCACTATTTATTGCCGCAGAAGACGGTGGCGATGGCTACCCGTATAGTTTTCTCTCGCCGGAATTACCCGACGTGCCGAGCGGTATGGCGTTGGGGGCAACATGGAATCCGGATAATGCATTCCAAGTGGGGCAAATTGTCGGGCAGCAATTGCACGCGGTTGGCATTAACATGCTGTTTGGACCTGTGCTGGATGTACTGGACAAACCCAACACCGAAATGCAGGGCATTGCCAATGTGCTTGCCTTTGGCGGCGACCCGTATTGGGTGAGCCGGATGGGGCGGGCGTACATTCGTGGGGTTCACACCGGCAGTAAAAATGGCGTGTTGACGATTGCCAGCCATTTTCCCGGTGCCGGCAGCATCGACCGTACCCTCAATCAAGACATCCCTACCATTCAAAAGTTGCTCAGCCAACTGAAATTGGTAGACCTATTTCCGTTTTATGCGGTAACGGCAATGGATACCGCAGTCCCCACTGAAATTACCGATGGGTTGATGACGGCACACATTCGCTATCGTGGTTTGCAGGGAAATATCCGCGATTTAACCAAACCCATCAGTCTTGACCCGCAAAATTTACCGCAAATTCTAGATACACTTGCCCCGTGGCGTGCCGCCGGCGGGATAGTGGTCAGCGCCCCGCTGGACGTACCTGCCGTCGCCAAAACCTACAAAGTCAGCGATGATAATTTCCCCGCGCGGCGCATCGCGTTGGATGCATTTTTGGCGGGCAGCGATATGCTGCTGTTTGCCGATACCGAGAGCACACGAGATAATCAAACTAAATTTGAGTTTACAACATCCGCGATAGAATTTTTTGTAGATAAATACAACACTGATGCTGTATTTCAGCAACGGGTTAATGATTCTGTGCGCCGCATTTTGCAAGCAAAATTGGCGCAATATCCCAATTTTAATTCGGACAATGTTCTGCAATCTCCCGCGTCATTAGATGCTCAAACCGCTCCCCCCGACACACTGTTCGATATTGTGCGGAGCGGGGTGACGCTGGTATACCCGGATGTCAACGAACTGGCAGACCGCATTCCCAGCGCGCCATTGCGTGATGAAAGCATTGTTATTTTTACTGATGACCGTCGGGTACAGCGCTGCGACGCATGCTCGTCATTTTTTTTGTTGCCCCCCAATGGTCTGAGAACAGCTATTTTGGACAGATATGGACCCAATGCCAGCGACCAAATCACCCCCGACCAACTGAAAAGTTACACGTTCACCGAATTGATGGATGCGCTATCGGGCAATGCCGATACAGTCGGGAAAAATCAGGAGATTAACCTGCAATTGAGCCGCGCCAGTTGGATTATTTTTTCGATGCTGGATGTTAATCCGGACTATCCCAACTCGCAAGCGGTAAAAGTATTTTTACGCCAAAATACAATTGACCTGCGCGATAAAAAAGTAATTGTGATGGCATTTGACGCGCCAACATACTTGGATAACACCGAAGTTAGTATTTTAACGGCATATTACAGCTTTTTTAACAAAACGCCACAGCATATTGAAGCCGCCGCGCAACTGCTGTTTAAAGAATTTAGTCCGCACGGGCACGCGCCGGTCAATGTGGATGCTGTGGAATACAAAATACCCGAGTTGCTGGAACCTGACCCGGAGCAGGTGATTTTGCTTGATTATGCGGAAGTCGCCCCCACCGAACCGGTTACACCCGAAGCATCGCCGACGGTGACCACCGAACCTGTTGCCGAAGGTACACCCGAACCAGTGGCAGTATCTATTCAGGTTGGTGACCGTCTGGTTGTGCATACCAGTGTTATTGTGGATAAACTGGGCAATCCCGTACCCGATAACACGCTGGTCTCATTTAATCGCACTTACCCTCAAGAAGGATTGGATTTGGCGCCCATCACCGTGCCAACGCTTGACGGAGTGGCGCAGACGACCATCACTGTCGAAAGGGAAGGGACACTGGAAATAACGGCATCCAGCGGTGATGCGACACGCTCCGGAAAAATTGTTATCGAAGGACCCACCATCACCATTGAGACACCGACGGCAACGGTAACTGCTACGCCCACCGAAACGCCGCTGCCCACACTAACACCCACCGTGCCGCCGTCGGCAACGCCGACGCCAACCGCCACTGTTGTGCCGTCGCCCACTTTGGCGCCTGTGGTTGAAAATGTGTCATCACCCCCAACGCTCATGTTCAGCGATTTACTACTGTCGGTGCTGGTACTTTTGGGCGTGGGAATAATGATTGTGCGCTGGTTCACCACGCAATCGTTACCGCTGTCGGCGCGCATATATCCGGCGCTGGTGGCAACTGCGGTCGGGCTGGCAGGATACGTGTTGTATGGTATTTTTGCGGTGCAGTTGGCAGACGTAAATATTATTGGCGTATGGGTGCATCAAAATAGCCAAAACCATTGGATTACACCGATAATTTCGCTGCTATTTGCATTGATGGGGTGGGGAGCGGCGGCGATATTGCGCCGTTTGCGAACAAAGCTATTTTAAGGGGTACTCACCGGTAAATGCGGCGCAAATGTGGTAATAATGACTGCCAGCGCAAAAAGCAGCCCCACAATCGCCAGCAGGGTGCGATGTTCTGTAAGGGTAGCTTGCAACTCTCTGCCCCACCACGGCGGTGTTATCCCATTGGCGATGAACATACTGTCGCCCAGTAATTCGCGTTTGAATGTTTTGGCATCTTTGGGACGGTCATTGGGGTGCATCGCCAGCGCATGCACAACGGCGTACTCGGTTTTTTGCGTGACACTGGGATTAATATCGCGCAGCGAAACTGTTTTGTCGGGGTACAAGAAACGCTCCTTGGCTTCCGGCGGCGATTGAAGACTGAGCAGGTGATACAACGTTGCCCCCAGCGAGTAAATGTCTGAGCGCACATCGGTGTGACCGGTATCACCGCCGTACTGCTCCATAGGGGTGTATTGCACCGTTCCTTTACCCTGCAATACGGTAATGGTGCGATTATCTTCGGGAACCATAATTTTTACAAGCCCAAAGTCAACCAGTTTCAGAGGACCATTGGGAGTCAACTTTATGTTGGCAGGTTTTATGTCTCGGTGTAAAATAGGGGGAGTTTGACCGTGCAGGTATATTAACGCATCTAAAATCTGGTTCGCCCATTCCAGTACCTGCTTTTCGGGGAGGAATACTTTTTTGGCGCGGGCATCTTCAATAAGCTGCCGCAAATCTTTGCCCGGCACATAGTCCATAACCAAATAGTCGCGCCCGTTATAAAAGAAAGAATCAGACACTTTGGGCAAATTTGGATGGTCAAGCCGTGCCAAAATGCTGGCTTCGCGGTGAAATTGCGACTGGGTCTGTTCCTGATGTTCCCTTGACGCACCGGTATCGGGGACAACCTCTTTTATGGCGCACAAACGTCCTTCAAGCCGAAGGTCTTCAGCTTTATAAATGGAGCCTTGTCCGCCCCGCGCCACCAATTCTTTTATGTGATACCGCGACCAGAGCGTGGTATTTGGAGATAGTGGTTCAAACATAAATGCCAAAGAAAAAACGCAAGCTAATAGATAATCACTATGATGGACTGTAATGCATCCCGGTCTATATGTCAAGTCTGAAATTTATTGCGGGAGGTACAATATTTTATGGAAGAGAATGCTATTTTGCTCGTTTTAGAAGGTAACACATCTCGAAAAAATTGGGAGCTTAATAAGCCTGTGTTGCTCATTGGGCGCGGCACCGATTGCGATGTAGTGGTCAACGACCGGCAGGTATCGCGCCATCACGCGCAAATTTTGCGCGGCGACGAAGGCTATAAACTGGTCGATTTAGATAGCAAAAACGGCACATTTCTCAATGGACAACAGCTCATCGGTGAGACACATGGTTTAACCGATGGCGACCAAATTGGCATTGCGTTGAGTTGCCGGTTGGTGTTTGTGGATGCGGATGCCACCGCGCCACTGGCCGGGTTTGCCGAGCCTCCCACCGCGCTACAGATGGAACGCGCTGCCAAACGAGTGTGGGTGGCGGGAAAAGAAGTGATGCCGCCGTTATCGCTGGCGCAGTACACGCTGCTGGAACTGTTGTTTGAACACGATGGTGGCGTCGTTAGCCGTGAAGAAATTGTTTCGCGGGTATGGGCGGATGAAGCCGCAGAGGGCGTTTCGGAGCAGGCTATTGACGCGCTCGCCCGCAGATTGCGCGAGCGATTGGCGGAGCTTGACCCCGCAACGCAATATATAATCACGGTGCGCGGACACGGGTTCCGTCTGGAGCATTTTAGTCGCGATAGCTAACGGAACTTTCCGTCAACTGCTGCAAAGCCCGTCAATGGGCTAACAAGATATGCCCGCCGGCGGGTGGGGTGTCATCGTTCAGCATCGCTTCAACTTGGCGGCGAATCTCGTCCAATATCGGGATGATTGCGCCTTCACCGCGCGTGACAGCATCATTTTTCACTGCGGTGAGCAGTTCGAGCAAATCTGGCGTCACCAATGATTTATTTTCGGCTAATTGCCGACGGATAGCATCGGGTGACTGTGCGGTTACTAACGCATTCAGCAGACGCATTTCCGGCGGTAGTTTTGCTTGTAACGCTTCCATCAAAACCTTGTACAATTCACTCAATTTTTGTACGGCGTCGTGTTGCCCCGCTTTGTCTGCTTCTTGAATATTTGCCACCAATAGGGTCAGAAAAGGTTCGTCGAATTTATCCAGATTTTCGGTGATAAATTGCTTGGGGTCCGGCGCATCAAACAGCGATTGCAATAGATTGTGCGCCGCTTCCATCATTTCACGTGCTTCTTTGTCCAGTCGTGCCGATACCTCAAGAATACGGGTGCGCAGAGTTTGCAGCGCTTCCGTTTCGGCGCTGTCTCCGGCAGCGGATGCCACTTCAATTTGTTTGGTGAGCGCCTGAAAAAATTCGTAAGTGAGCAACGCTTTCCCGTTGGCGACGAGCGCGTCAAATTCATTGTTGTCCTTCGCGTTTTGCAGTGATTTAAGCAGCGAATCCGGGGTCAGGGCACGCAAGCCGATTTTTTCATCAATGGCGGCAATATGTTCCGCCCCCTGTCCGGCGGCTTGTGCCACAAATTGCCGAAAACCGAGCAGTGTTTGTCCGCTCGCTTCATCGCCTGCTTGCAGGGCTTGCAGCGCCATACTGGTAATAATTTCAAAGAACTGATAATCAAATTGCGTTTTATTTTCATCAATCAGCATTTTCATGGCGGTTTCATCTTGGGTTTTCAACAGCCGGTCAATCAACGTAATTTTGGCTTGTTGTGCGGCAATCATATCTTCAGTGATGCCATCGGCGGCAAGAATAGTTTTGAACAGATTTTCCATTGAAATGAATGTGCGTGGATTGAACAGATAGCCTTTTCGCTTTTCCGGTGGCAATGAATTCATCAGTTTGGTTGTCAGTCGCCCGATGATTTTCTGCTCGTCGGTGTGAGCGATGCTCATACTATTGGGCACAAAAACCAACGCCAATTCCTTTTCCGAATCGTGGTACAGCATAGGTATGTCCAATGCGTGAACTGTGCCGCAGTTGGGGCATTGCCCTACATTTAATTGCCCTTGCATAAAGGCTTGTTTTAGGGTGGGGTCTTCACTCACGTCGATGAGCGACAGCGCCGGGGCGGTGTATTGTGTGCCACATTTGGGACACAAAGCGGGAACAACTTCTTGGGTGGTCATAGATTTCCTTCCGAGAGTTTAATTTAAGTGCAAGAAAGAGCCGCCAATAACGGCGGCTTGAACATTACGAATAACGGTGTGACACGCAATCTCAGTCGCGGAAGAAGACTTCCACATCGGTTTCGTCCTGATCGCTGGGGAAAATTTCGATGAAGGTGATGCGGTGCCATGGAAACATAAAGCGTACTGCGTCCTGGTCAATATAGTGCAGTGGTTTGCCATCTCTGGCACGAACGTTGCTGCAAGTGATATAATTGGCGTCTTTGTCGGGCAGGTCTTC
The DNA here is from genome assembly GCA_964480075.1 of uncultured Anaerolineaceae bacterium. GTDB lineage: Bacteria > Chloroflexota > Anaerolineae > 4572-78 > 4572-78 > JANTHQ01. Next base: position 3,508 of record CAYZQQ010000044.1, on the reverse strand, counting down.
CATATCAGCGACAATTGGGTCGGCGTTGGCAATGTGAATGAGTACGGTGAATGATGACATAGGCGTGTCTCCAGCGTGCTGGGTTATGAGCGCAATTCTACTTCGATGAGCAGCCGCCCAATTTGCACTATGTCGCCGTTGGAAAGGGTTTCCGGCAGGTACGGGGCGAGCCGCTTCCCATTAACGAATGTGCCGTTGATGCTGCCCAAATCTTCAATTACCACAGTGCCTTCACGCTTTAAAATGCGCGTATGGCGACGCGAAACGCCTTTTTCTAATCCGCCATCGTTGGTCAGGTCTATTTCCGGAAACACATCGGATGCCGGGTCAAGGCGTCCAAGGTGGATGGCTTTATTCAGTGGAATTTCCACCACGCGCTTGTGCTCGCCGATGGCGAGCCGAATTGCTAACGGGCCCGTGCCGCGATAGCTATCGGGAGCGTTGGGGTCCTCCGTCGGGGTTCCCACCCAACCGATTTCGCTGGTACCCAGCGGGTCTGTTCCGCGCTGGTCGTCCTCAAGCAAATAGGTACCACATTCGCTGCAAAATAAAGTCCCATCCACGTGAGGGGTTTGGCAAAATGGGCATTTAATCATAACTTACAGTTCCTTGGGTATAATGGATAAACTGCGGGTTCCATAGCGAATTTTTTTGCGCCCCTCTGATGATAGACTGCCAGTGCGCGCGAGTCTGCCTGCTTCTAGCAGCGCGGCGCGTGCCAGTTCAGTTTCACCGAGATTTAACAGGCGGGTTGCCATTGTTTCTAGCCGTTGGGTGGCGGCGATGACATTTCCGGATGCCATATCGTGCATGGCTTTTTCTTGCATCTTAAAGATAGCAAGTTTTCCCAGTGCGGTGATAATAACGGGTGGAATAACCACCTCAACATCTGAGTCTTTGCTAACGTTTACCGAAATATCTGTCCAATTTGTGGTTTGTTGAGCTACCTGAGCCGGTACATCTCCCACAACGCTGAGCCGCAACAGCTGTTGTTTACCCGGTTCGGTGTTTTGCACCCGCAGCTCAAGCACGATAATTTTGCGATTATTGGTACCCAGAGGTCCCAGCGCAATGGTTTGGTCGTTGGAAATATCCAAGCGACGAATGTGCGGGGCAATTTGAAAGCCTTCGTGTATGGTTACATTGGAGGCTATTTCCATTGCCAGCGAAACTTCGCGGGCTACAATGGTACTGAGTTCTCGCACAGTGGCTTTAAAGCTTTCCACGATGCGGCGCGGAGTATCAATGTAGGTGCTGGAACCACCGGAAACATCCGCCATTTTTTCCAACAAATCTTCGTTCCAATCTGCGCCGATGCCCATAGTGCTGAGACTGATTTGATTCAATCCCGCCCATTCAGCTTGTTTTAAACATTCGTCATCGTCGCCGTACGTGCGCCCGTCGGTGAGCAGAATGATGTGATTGACCGTCATGTCGGTGCGATTGGCTTGAATTTCTTTTAACCCGGCTAGCAACCCTTGCAACATTTCTGTGCCACCGCTGGGTTGGATGGTGCTGGCAACCGATTTCGCCAATGCTTTATCTACATTTTTCTGACCGGGTAGCAATACTTCTGCTTTATCGCTGAAAACTATCAGGCTGATGGTATCTTCCGGCTCCAGATAGTCAATAATCTGGCGGGTGGCTTCTTTTACCTGCTGCAATCGAATGCCTTGCATTGATGTGCTTTTATCCAGCGCCAAACATAAATTTAAAGGCAGTCGGCTGGTGGGCAAGTCTTTTGACGGGGAAATCTCTAAAATTACATAACATGCTTGCTCATTGGGCGTGGCTTTAATGGTAGCATGGCTCAATATCGGCTGCATGCTCAACGGAGATGAATGTCCGTTTCGGGAGTATTTTGGAGATAATGGGCTTGTGTTATTCATAAGCAATCTTCGCCTGTTAGGGTATTATTTAGCCGATGCCAACGATGAGTACGCTGATGTTATCTTCGCCGCCGTTTGCGTTTGCTGTATCAATCAATGTGTCGGCGGCATTTTGGGGCGATGTTGCCGCATTTAAGATGCGCGTTATTTCGTCATCCTGCACCATACCCCACAAGCCGTCACTGCACAGCAATAAATATCCGGCGGATGGAATGGGTTGCAGGTATGTTTCTACTTCAAGTGAATCAGTCTGCCCGATGGCGCGATACAATACGTTTCGCTGCGGGTGCGATAGCGCCTCTTCGGCGGTTGCTTGTCCCAACTCAACCAAGCGTGCTACCAGCGAGTGATCTTGTGTGATTTGATTGAGTTTGCCTGCATGATAAAGGTATGCGCGGCTGTCGCCGACGTGTGCCACATAAGCTTGTCGCCCCATTACAACCACCATCGTCAGGGTGGTACCGCCTTCCGGTGTCTGCTGAACGACTGTGTCGTTGGCGAGCAGCACGGCATTCTTTAATGCTTCGGTCAGTGGCATTTGCGACACTGAATGCTCTTCGGTGAGATATGGCAAATAGGTGTGGCGTATTATGTATCCTGCGGCGGCTCGTGCCGCTAAATTGCTGGCGATGTCGCCTTTTTGATATCCCCCCATACCATCGGCGACAATGAAAATGCCAAAGGGGTCAATACCCGCATTGGATTCCAAAAATGATTCAAAGGTGTAAATTGAATCTTGATTTTGGTCTCGATGTTTTCCGATGTCAGTTTTTTTACCCACGCTAAACCCTGTGCCGCGCGCTATGGTGAGACGTGGTTTGGGAGGATTCGGGGCGGACACCATTGTCTGTTCATTACCAGAAGTTTGTTTTTCGGTTGAGAAAAGTTTTTGCCAAAAATTCATAAGTTATTTTGTCATGTTACGCGGGTAACGCATACAGCCTATGGTCGGTAGACCCGACATAAACTACCCCGTTACCCAGTAACGGAGATGATGGCACAAACCCGCCGGTTTGAAACCGCCAGCGCTCTTTGCCGCTTTTGATGTGCAAACTAATAACTTCACCGGCATTAGTGCCGAAGAAAACGGCGTTGTCAGAAACTGCCGGACGCGAAACGATATGTGACCCTGCTCGAAATTTCCAAATAACCCGCCCGCTGGTTGCGTCCAACGCATACAAATTGCCATCCACAGAGCCAAAATAGACGATGCCATCTTTTACGGTTGGGCTGGATATAATAGCTTGGTTGGTGCGCGTTCGCCAAATTGACCAGCTTGATGTTTTATTCAGCGCGTAAAATGTCCAATCTTGTGAACCGAATAGAATCAGGTCATCATAAATGGTTGGACTGGAGATGATACCTCGGTTGGTGCGAAATTTCCACTTCATCTTGCCCGTCTGCATGTTGATGGCATATAAATGTCCGTCATCACTACCGGCATATACAATTTCGGTGTCGATAATGGGTGTGGAGCGAATGGGTCCCGCTGCTTCAAATCGCCAGATAACCCGCCCGCTTTGGGCGTTGATGGCGTACAGGCGGTGGTCGTCCGACCCGACGAAGGCGTGTTCAAAATCCACCCGCACCGATGACCGCACTTTCCCTTCGGTGGGGCA
>CAYZQQ010000043.1:0-14751 GCA_964480075.1 uncultured Anaerolineaceae bacterium | reverse complement strand
CTGCAAATTTACGCGCTTGGCTTTTTCGATGGCATACAGTTTTGCCAGGTCTTCGCCATATTTTTTTGCTTGTTCAAATGCGGATTCGGCGGCAGATGATGAGTCCATCGGCATAGTTTGTTACCTTCGTTGTTGGCGACTATTTCCCCGCCATTATTTTATGGGTATTGTATGGCGGAAAGAACAGCGGGTTACATATACTTTATTGCCTTTATTATACCCCATAATGGCAAAGTTACCAGTTATCCCATTACCGCGGGTGCGTTTCAGCTTTTGGGCAAATACCGGTTGATATAGGTTATACCGGAATTTGCCGCAGGGAAATATCCGGTATCCACAGTAAAGAATTATAGATTCCCGCTTTCGCGGGAATGACATGTACCTCTCGCCGAGTTTTCAAAAATCCTACCTAAAATGTGAGACACACCCCATTACCGCAGATTGTGCCAGCGCAATTGCGCCGAGTACGCCGGCACGATTACCCAATGCCGGCGGCACAATGTAGGTGTCGCTGTGCTGTAAAAGGTCGGGCGTATCAACATAACCGTTAAGTTGCGCCACGGTTTTCTGGCGCACCAGCGGAAAAAGCTGTTGCTGCGCCATCACGCCGCCGCCCATAATTATTCGCTGCGGCGATAGCATTAAAATATGGTTCATTAACCCCAGCGATAAATAATGAGCTTCCAATTCCCATGCGGGATGATTGGGCGGAAGTGTTTCGCCGCGTTGCCCCCAGCGCTGTTCAATAGCGGGTCCTGCCGCCAATCCTTCCAGACAATCGCCGTGATAGGGGCATGTTCCCTCAAATGGGTCGGATTGCCAGTTGTGCGGCACGCGCAAATGTCCCATTTCAGGATGGAGCAACCCGTGCATCGGGCTTCCGTTTGCCAACCCGCCGCCGCCAAACCCCGTGCCGATGGTGAGATAGATAAATGTGTCAAGCCCTTGCGCCGCCCCCCAGCGATATTCTGCCAGCGCCGCGCCGTTCACATCGGTGTCAAATGCTACCGGCAGGTTTAACGCGCCGGAAATTTCGCCCGCCAAATTGATATTCGCCCAACCCGGCTTGGGGGTGCTGGTAATGTACCCGTAAGTTGCAGATTGGGGGTTGGGGTCAACAGGACCGAATGATGCAATGCCGATGGCGGCGAGCGGTTCGGTGGCGGTAACCCGCTTAAAATAGGCGATGGTTTGAGCGATGGTTTCGGTGGGCGTGGTGGTGGGAATGCGGGTAATTTCATGCAGGTCTGCCGGACGGCTGCCAACGGCACAGACAAATTTTGTGCCCCCTGCTTCAATGCCGCCAAATAGAGTCATAGAGTACTTCCTTTCATAATGAACCACGCTAATTTTATTCTAATTTATTTTGGCATTATCTCCGAATCTGATATACTATCGTTGTCTGATAGTCGAGGCTTAAATAACTTTTGATACAACCGCCATATGTTTTTTATGATGGGGAAATTTGTATGAGTGCAGCTGTGCTGTTAATTGATGATGATGTTGATTTGTGTAAAGTGCTGAAAATGGCACTGTCGAAAATGAGTTTCACCGTTGAAACGGCACACGATGCCATTGCCGGTTTACAAAAGGCATACGCCATACGCCCCGATGTGGTCGTGTTGGATGTGATGATGCCGGATATGGACGGCTGGCAAGCGTGCGAGCGTTTTCGTGAAATGACGGATATCCCCATTATCTTTTTAACCGCGCTGGGCGAGCAGGCAAATGTGGTAAAAGGGTTAAATTTGGGCGCTGATGACTACATTGTCAAACCGGTAACGGCACAAGAACTGGGCGCTCGCGTGCGAGCCGTACTGCGCCGGACAACACAAACCACTCCAAACGGTATCACCGCCATCAATAAATCAACGCCAATCCTTCGATTTGATAATTTATTGATTGATTTCGATAAATATGAAGTTAAAATCGGTGACAAAAGAATAGATTTAAGCCCCACCGAATTTAAATTGCTGGCAGTGTTAACCCGCTACAAAGGTCGTGTGTTGCCCCATGAATTTCTGCTGACCGAAGTATGGGGACCGGATTATGTTGGCGAGATTGATTATTTGCGATTGTATATCAGCTATTTGCGCCGCAAACTGGAAAAAGACCCTGCGCAACAAAAACTCATCTACAATGAGTGGGGCGTGGGGTATCGTTTTGGCGAATAAAGGCTGCCAAACGCCGATTTTCCTCAAATTCTAACTTTTTTCATATAAAATTTACCTCGAATTCTAACCCTTTTCTATGTAACTTCACATAGCTTTTTCATTAACTTTTGCTAGACTTTTCTAGTATTGAGGGGTGTCCTCAATTGAAGATAATGATTGATGGGTGAGATGACTGAAAACCGAATTTTGGTTGTGTGCTCTGAGAATAGTGCACTCAACGCTGATTTTAATAACGCGCTGACACCATATGGGTTTAAAATGACGTTTGTTGAAGGGTCAATGGCGATGCTGGATACGGTGCGGAAAACTGTTCCGCAATTGATAATTGTCTGTGTCGCAGATACCGACCCCGATTTCTTCAGCTATCTCACGGCGTTAAACTGGCAAATCCCGGTGGTGATGGGATTGCCCGCAACGCAAATAACCATTGACCGCCGGCTATTACGTGCCGGGGTGGTCGATTTTGTGGAACTCCCCGCTACGCCCGAAGCGATTGTCAGTACGGTACACCGCGTTTTAAAACGTGAAGCCAGTACGCTTCAGCACCAACAGCTTGTCAATGATTTGGAAAAAGCCAATCAGACGCTACAGCGACGATTACACGATTTTGAGGTGTTGCTGAAAATTGCCCGTTCCATCGGTACATTGTTGGAAAGTGATGCCATTCTCAACCGCATTACCGAGTCGGCAGTGTTTATGACCGGTGCGGAAGAGGGCTATTTATTGTTGATGGATGATGAAACCGGGCAACTGCAACTGCGCGCGGCACAAAACCTGGGCGAAAAACAATCCCGAAATTTCAATATCAGCGTTATCGACAGTATTGCCGGAACCGTACTTCAATCGGGCAAACCGGTTCTGCTCGGTGGTGAGAATACCCGCTTGTTCAAAGTGAAAACAGGATTGCTTGTAAAATCGTTGCTCAATGTTCCACTGACGGTGCGCGGACGGGCTATCGGTGTACTCGGCGTGGATAATCAGTCAGCCGCCAAAGAATTTTCCCCGAACCATGTGCATCAATTAACTCATTTGGCGAACATCGCTGCAACCACTATTGAAAATACAAATCACTATAACGAGACGCGCGCCAAATTGACGCGGCGAGTTCGTGAGTTTGGGCTATTACAGGCGTTGACAGGGCAGTTGGGTATTATTACCAATTTTGAAGTTGGTGCGCAGATGGCGCTTTCGATGTTGTTGAAGGCGACCGGTGCAGAAGCGGGCGTGTTGCACTGGTTAAACGATGTACATCGAAAACCCGTGTCGATTTCACAGGGGGTGCTGGGCGAGACTCTGCATGAGCAACTGGATTATGATGATGCCGATAATGAATGGTGGTCACAGGAAGTAATGAACCAACTACTTGCCACCGGAAAACCCATATTGGATAACAATTTCTCCAAAACTACCGGAGAGCATGGGTCGTGTTTGGCGGTGGCGCTGAAACACGGGAAGCGTATTGTTGGCGCAGTACATTTACGCACTGTTGATGAAAATGCTTTCTCGACAGAGGATTTGCATTTTGTCACCAACATCGCCGATTATATGACGATTGCTCTGGAAGCGGCATTATTGCGTCAACGGGCGCAGGTTTACCGCAAGCGACTTGAATCGCTTTTGGATGTGGTAGATAACGGTGTATGGTTTTTTGATGATCAATTGCGATTGGTTATGCAGAATCGAGCAGCCAGCGAGTTAATTGGGAAATCGACCATCGAAGCGGTTGGTATGCCAATTGACGAACTACTGCCTTCAGATAATGGTTCGCCGCATTTGGTGGTAAAATTAGCGCGACAAGTTTTGCGCGAACAGCGTCCGGTCGCGTTTTCTAATAGCGTGCTTCCCAGCGTGGGGCACGCCGAACCCATCATTGCCACCGGGCGCATCATCCCCGATGTTGAGCAGGATAGTGCGGTGGGTGTTATTTGTACCGTGTGGGAATCGCCGGTGATACAATCGGATGAGCAGGCAGAGCACGAATTTGCACAAATGGCATCACATTTATTTCGCACCCCCATCAATGTTATCCAGTCATCCATCGAATTATTGATGGACACCACATTGAATGATAATGAGCAGAAAGACATTCTGGACGGAATGCAACAGCAGGGGCAGCGTTTAATTGACACTATCAACGAACTATTGAAATTGCTGCGCGTTGACACTGAAGGTGTTTCTGTGCAATACGCGCCGATTGCGGTTGTGCCAATAGTTGAACGCGCTATTATGCTGGTGCAGAATGATAATCCGCATATCACGTTTGAGCAGGAAATTCCTGTGTCGTTGCCGCTCGCGCTTGGAGATGCTACCAAAACGGAGCTGATTCTACTAAATCTATTGCTCAATGCTATGCGCCGGTGTGCCAAAAGCGGACATATCATCGTTAGCGTCCACGGTACGCCGCACGAAGTTATCATCGGCGTTGAAGATACCGGCATAACACTTTCGTCGCAGGAAAAACAGCGTATTTTCCAGCGATTCTATGCGGTTGATGACACGCTAGAAAGAATGCCATCCACGTACAACTTTGGGTTGTACAGTGTAAAACGATTAGTTGCGCTACAGCGGGGACGCATTGGGGTTGACAGTGAACCCGGCGCAGCTACAAAATTTTTTTTCTCTTTGCCTGTGTGGGAGGACAATCATGACAAAAATTTTAGTAATTGATGACGATGTGGCGGTGCTGCAACTCTTGCAAATTTATTTGGAAACGCAAGGCTTTTCTGTTTTTACAGCGAAGAGCGGTCGGTCGGGGTTGGAGTTGGCATGGGAGCACGCCCCTAATTTGGTGTTGTTGGACTTGATGATGCCGGTGATGGATGGGTTTGAGACATATCGTCGCTTGCGTGAAATCGGCATTGATTCGGTGATAATTATGAGCCACCGGCAGGACGAGAAAAGCGCCGTCAAAGCGCTCGAAATGGGAGCGGATGATTATTTACGCAAGCCCATCAATTTGGATATTCTACAGGCAAAAATACAAATGCTTTTCCGCCGCAAAAAACTAAATGGTTCCGAACAGGCATCCACCTACAATGATGGGCATCTATTCGTCGATTTAGAGGCACGTGTTGTCGCGCTTGATGGCGACCCTGTGCGGCTCACCCCCACCGAATTTAGGCTCTTGGGCGTGCTGGTGCGCAAAAGAGGACGAGTTGTCACGCATGAAGAAATCATCAAAGATGTGTGGGGCGCGGACAAAAAAGCAGGGTTGGGCTCACTCAAACTTTATATACACTACTTGCGTCAAAAGTTAGAAGAATTCCCCCGCAATCCATATTATGTGCTGGCGGAATGGGGAATTGGGTATCGTTTAAAGGAACCAAGCCCTGTTTCAAAGGTTCGGACGATAGCTTAACGTCAAAACCCTCCAATAGTTGGCAGAAAATACCATCAAGCGCGTTTATCGCGCTTTTTTTGTTTCTGATATACCCATAGAGCTTCTAACCAATTTCATAGCAACTTCACACGGGGTTTTGATGAATGTTTGTTAAACTGGGTGTGTAGGATGACGTATCATAAACGGTTGTTATGCCTGCGCCCCCAATTTTTTTATGGACACATATAATCGAGGAAAATTGATGCAAGCACAAATTCACACGGCTCCAACAACATTCCGCACTGCCGTAAATGCACGTTGGGCAGAGCGTATTCTGTTGCTATCAGCAATGGTTTTGATTGATGCCGCAATGATTGGGGTGGGCTTTTTGTTGGCATACCTCATTCGTTTTGAAAGCGCCGTCCAATTTACCTATCAGCCGGTTGGTTCAGTATTGCATTTTTACCAGCGTTTGGTATTTATGCTCATCCCCGTGTGGATTGGTGTTTTTTGGGCATTTGGATTGTACGATTTCAAGAACCTTTTTGGCGGCTCGAAAGAATATTCGCTGATTTTTAACGCCTCAACATTGGGTATCATGTTGGTCATTGTTTCTACATTTTTCTATCCGGAATTTGTAATTGCGCGGGCATGGGTGATGATGTCGTGGGTGCTGATAACTTTTTCGATGATGATTGGGCGTTTTATAGTCCGCCGGGGTGTGCAGGGACTGCGTGCTTCCGGGCGCTTTATGACACCCGTTTTGGTGGTTGGTACCAACGAAGAAGCAATGGCTATCGCCGAGCAATTACAGAGCAATCCACGGGCAGGCATTGGTATTGCCGGGTTTATATGCAATAATGGCGAAAATTTTGGCAAAGAATTGTTGCCGCAGGTTCCGGTGCTGGGGGGCGTTTCTGCTATAAAACAGTTGGTGATGCAATACGGCATTCAGGAAATTATTGTTGCCAGCACCGCCATAACTCGCGAAGACCTGCTTGGGTTGTATCGAACGTTTGGGGTGGACAGTGATGTGAATATTCGTATGTCCTCCGGGCTGTACGAGATGCTGACCACCGGCGTTGAAGTTCAAGAAGTGGGCAATGTTCCGCTATTTAGCGTCAACAAAGTTCGTCTTACCGGTGTGGAAGTCATACTAAAGCGAGTATTGGACATTGTGGGAGCATTGGTGGCACTGACCATCACGCTTCCGGCAATGGTCGTTATCGGGATTGCTGTCCGCCGGGACTCCGATGGTCCCGCCATCCATCGCCGCCGGGTGGTGGGTGTGGGTGGAAAAGTGTTCGATGCGTTCAAATTCCGCACCATGTATGTTGATGGTGATGAGCGATTAGCGGCACATCCGGCGCTGGTGAAAGAATTGGCAGAAAACGGTAAACTCAAGGATGACCCCCGCGTGACCAAAATAGGGAAATTCTTGCGAAAAACCAGTTTGGACGAATTGCCACAGTTGTTCAATGTGCTGCACGGGCAAATGAGTTTGGTCGGTCCACGCATGATAACCCAAGCCGAACAGGTGAAATATGGCAATTGGAAAACTAATTTACTCACCGTGAAACCTGGTCTCACCGGCTTGTGGCAGGTTAGCGGGCGCAGCGATGTAACGTACAATGGACGGGTCACGCTCGACATGCATTACATCCGCAATTACAGCTTGTGGTTCGATTTGTATATCCTGTGGCAAACCATTCCCGCAGTGTTGCAAAAACGTGGCGCATATTAACCCCATTCAAATCTACAGCCCCGACAGAATATGTCGGGGCTTTTTTTATGGATGCGCCAGCTTTCTAACTTTTTTCATGGAAACTTCAAAGAGCTTTTTGATTAAAAATTGTTACACTTTTGTTATTGTAAAAGTGTAACGCGAGGCACAATATGCGCGCAATATTTTTGGATAGAGATGGCGTTATCTGCGAAAATCGCAGTGATTATGTGAAAACCTGGGATGAATTTACCTTTCTTCCCGGCGCGAAAGAAAGTTTGGCTGCGTTGAGCCGCATCGGGTTGCCAATTGTGGTCATCACCAACCAGTCCGCCATCAATCGTGGAATGACCACCGCCGCCGCCGTGGAAGACATTCACCGCCGGATGATAATCGCGGTCCGTGCCGCCGGGGGACGGATTGACCGTGTGCTGTACTGCCCCCATCGCCCCGACGAACACTGCGATTGCCGCAAACCCGAAGCCGGTATGCTCCGGCGGGCTGCTGCCGAATTGAATGTTGACCTCAGCCGCTCTTACATGATTGGCGATGCGCTGACCGATTTGCAGGCAGGATTGCACGCCGGTGCCGAACCCATTTTGGTGCTCACCGGACGCGGATTTAAGCAGTTGTTGCCCGCCATGCATACCCTGAAAGAGAATTTTTTTGTGGTGCGCAGCATTATGGGCGCGACCGCGCACATTCTCGGCGCCGAAATTGTCCGCTCGCATCCGGTACATCCGCAAATTCTGCCCATTTCAACACCGATAATCGGATAACCATAGAAACTTATGTTCAATCAACTGCGCTATTATATCCATGGGCAAGCATCCGGCTTTCCCCGCTATATTTGGGAACAATTGATTTTTTCGGCGTTTGGCTGGATTCCCACGATTATTGGCGTGGGTGTTCGAGCGATTGCATATCGTACCGTATTAAAAATACACGGAAATGTCGCCATTGAAAATGGTGTGCGATTGGCATACGGTAATCATATCACGCTGGGGAACGGCGTGTATCTTGATAGCGGCGTGTATCTGCACGCGCTGCCCGCGGGTATTTCTATCGGCGACAACACGATGCTGATGCACCACACCATGCTCCACGTGTTCAATTTTCGGGGTTTGCCCCATGCCGGAATCACCATCGGCAAAAATTGTTTCATCGGTGAATATAATGTGTTTCGCGGGCAGGGAGGAATATCCATTGGTAACGATGTTTATACCGGACCGATGGTGCAGTTTGTGGCGGTGAATCACGTTTTTAACAACCCGAATGCACCCATCCGCGAACAGGGTATCACCGCCAAAGGCATTGTGGTGGAAGACGATGTGTGGCTCGGTTCCGGCGCAACGGTGGTGGACGGCGTAACCATCGGGCGCGGCAGCATCATCGGTGCGGGCGCGGTGGTCACGGGCGACATTCCGCCGTACAGCATCGCGGTCGGCGTTCCGGCAAAACGCATCAAAGACCGCCGCGAAATGAAACCCGTCGCTGCGGAAGAGATATTTTTCGGTCAATTGGAAACGCTTCGCCGCAAAATGTGAGAAAATAGAACACGGATGATACAGATTTTCACAGAAAAATTTCAAAAAGTCAGTGAATATCGGCGTCATCAGTGCAATCTGCGTTCTATTCTTTTGAATTTAAATGTGACAAACGATAAATAGACATATTTCAATCCGGTAGATTTTGGGAGGTTTTTTTGTGAACGTACTTTCAGTGGTCATTCCCGCGCTTAATGAAGAAAACGGCATCGCCGATATTGTGACGCGTGTTTTAGCCGTAAAGCCCGCGCTGGCAGAAGCCGGCGTGGAAGATTTGGAACTTATTGTGGTGGATGATGGCTCGCAGGACCGCACGCCCGACATTGTGGCGGAGTATCCCGATGTGGTGCTGGTGCAGCATCCCATCAACAAAGGGTACGGCGCTGCCATCAAAACCGGCTTCCGTGCGGCAAAGGGGAATTTACTGGCGTTTTTGGATGCGGATGGCACCTACCCGCCGGAGTATTTTCCGCAATTGTGCCGCCCCATTATACATGGCAATGCCGATTTGGTCATCGGGTCACGTATGTCCGGCTCCGACAGCGACATGCCGCTGGTGCGCCGCATCGGAAATACCATTTTCGCCACGCTGGTGAGCATCATTAGCAATCAGCGCGTCACCGATAGCGCCAGCGGGCAGCGCGTGCTGCGCCGCGAAGTGCTGGAAACGCTGTATCCGCTCCCCGACGGCTTGAATTTTACCCCGGTGATGAGCACCCGCGCGATGCACGAAACCATCAATGTAACGGAAGTATCCATTCCGTACTCCGAACGGGTCGGCGCCAGCAAGCTCAGCGTGGTGCATGATGGGTTGCGTTTTCTCAACTCCATTCTGATGACCGCGTTGACATACAACCCCACTCGCATTTTCGGGTTGGTGGGATTTGGGCTGTGGGTGGGCGGAATTTTCTCGGTGCTGTGGCGCACCATCACCCGCAGTCCGGCATCGCGCAGAGACTCGCAGCTGGTCAGTTGGTTCGCCGGGTTGGTGATGAGCGCCGCTGGAACAAGCATTTTTGCCACCGGCACACTGTTCAACTATTTAGTGTCGCTGTTCCACCATCGTCCCGTGCGACAGGGGTTGTTTGGACGCCCGTTGTTCAATAAACCGCTAGAAAATCATTTCGGCTGGCTGGGTATTTTCTCAATTGTCAGCGGGGGAGCATTGTATTTTATTGACGTGTGGCGACGGTGGAACACCTCCCGTCGAAATGATGTTGCCCCGTGGTTTGTGCCTGCCACCAGCACGGTAATGGTGCTGACGGGCATCCAGCTTTTTACATCATGGTTGATGGGATTGGTGCTATCAGAACTGACGACCCGGGAAGAAAAATCCGGTTCAGATTTGGGAAAATAAAGTATTCAGGAGCAGGTGATGACGGATAAATGGATAAATTTAGGCACGAAGCCGGTTAAAAAAATACGTCCCGCGGAATTTCCGGACATCAGCGCATTGATGAAAGAACCCACCAAAGCGACCCGCAATCCCGATGCAGTGGATGTGCTGCTGGTGAACCCCCCCTCGCCCGATGGCGGGGTGTGGATTCGCTCCCAGCACCGGGTGGGGCGACGCTCGCGCGAAAATATGCTGTGGCCCCAGGTTTCACTGGCGACGATGGCGGCGCTGTTGCATCCCGATTATTCGGTGGCGGTGGTCGACGCCATTGCGGACGGAATGGACTGGGGCGAGTTTGAAGAACTTCTGAATGAAAAACAACCGCGCTATTATTTGACTCAAGTTACTGCGCCGACCCTGACCAATGATATGTATGGCGTTTTTTTGGCGAAAAGCAAAGGTATCACCACCATTGCCTTTGGCACGCACGTGACCCCCAACTCCATCAACACCATGCGCGATTTCCCCGCCGTGGATTTTGTGCTGCGCGGCGAGCCGGAACTCACCCTGCGGGAACTGATTGACGCGCTGGACGGCAAAACCGGCACAAACCCGCAGATGGTGTCGCTGCTGAAAGAAACCGACCCGTCGTGGGAACCGGTTTCGGCGGAAGTGATTGCCGCGGGCGATTTTAGCGCCATCAAAGGACTGGGTTGGCGCAAAAATGGCGAACCCGCCCTCACGCCCGACCGTCCGTTTGTGCCCAATTTGGATGACCTGCCGCTGCCCATGCACAATCTGCTGCCATTAAAAAAATATCGTATGCCGCTCATCAAAGGACCGTATGCGTTTGTGGTTCCCAGCCGGGGCTGCACCGCCGGATGCAAATATTGCATCAAACATGTCAGCTACAATTATGTGGTGCGTCTGCGGTCGGCAGAAAATATTATGGCGGAATTACGACATCTCAAGTCGCTCGGTATCAACGACATTATGTTTTATGCCGATTTGTTCACCGTGAACCGGCAGCAGGTGATGGATATTTGCCACGCCATGATTGAAGAGAAAATTGATATGAGATGGATGTGCAACAGCCGCGTGGATTATGTGGATGAAGAAATGTTGCAGGCGATGGCGCAGGCGGGTTGCCACATGATTTCATGGGGCATCGAATCCGGCTCGGCGGAAATATTAAAACGCGCCCGCAAAGGCGCCGACCCCGCCAAAGCCGAACGCGCGCTGACATGGGCGCGGGCGGCGGGCATCAAAAACTTTGGCTATTTTATCATCGGCTTGCCCGGTGAAACCCTTGACACCATCAAACAGACCATCGCCTTTTCCAAAAAATTACCCCTCAACGTGGCGATTTTCCATATTGCCGCCCCGTATCCCGGCACGCCGTTCTTCTATGAAGTGGTGGACAATGGCTGGTTCCGTCCCGGCACCGATTGGGAGCAGGTGGATATGGACAAATCCACCGTGTTGGATTACCCCAATCTGACCGCAGAGGAATTGAATTATTGGCAAAAACGCGCCACGCGCGAGTGGATGTTCCGTCCCACCCCGATATTGACCATTTTAAAAGGGTTAAATTCGTGGGCAGGCTTTAAAAGCGCCGTCAGTGCCGGATTGCAAACGTTGTCATTCATTCGAAATTGAGGTAAGCCATGATTATCACCCGAACACCGCTGCGCATCAGTTTTGTAGGAGGCGGCAGTGACCTGCCTGCGTTTTACGAGCAAGAGCCGGGCGCAGTGGTCAGCACCGCCATCGACAAATATATTTACATTACCACCAACCCCAAATTCGACCATAAAATTCGCGCCAGCTATTCCATCACCGAAATTGTTGATGGGGTAGACGAGTTGCAGCACGAACTCATCCGTGAATCGATGAAATTACTGGGCATCACTTCCAGCATCGAAATTACGTCCATCTCCGATATTCCTTCGCAGGGAACGGGACTCGGCTCATCGGGCAGTTACACTGTGGGGCTGTTGAATGCGCTGTATGCCGCCAACGGACATATGGCGGGCGCAGAACGTCTCGCCGGCGAAGCCTGTCATGTCGAAATGGATTTGTGCCACCACCCGTCCGGCAAGCAAGATCAGTATATCGCCGCGTATGGCGGGTTGCAGTATATCCGTTTTAACCCTGACGGCTCGGTTTTTACTGACCCGGTGATTTGCCGGCAAAAAACAAAAAAAGACCTGCAAGCCGGTTTATTGATGTTCTATACCGGCATGACCCGCAAAACGCGAAATTTGCTGTCGGAGCAGGCAAAACTGACCCGCGAAAAACCGGACAAACAAGCTTCATTGCGAAAGATGGTCGGGTTGGCGGGGCAGTTGCTGGAAGCGCTGGAAGCCAACGACCTCGGCGGGTTTGGCGAAATTTTGCATACCGGATGGATGGAGAAACGAAAGCTCACCGCCCACATCAGCAATACCCAAATTGACGGCTGGTATCGGCGGGCGCGGGCGGCAGGCGCTATCGGCGGGAAGATTTCCGGGGCTGGCGGCGGCGGATTTTTGCTGCTGTATGCGCCGCCGGAAAAGCACGGCGACATCACTCGCGCCCTGCCCGAACTGCGTCCCGTTCCGTTCCGATTTTCGCCGCAGGGCAGCAAAGTCATTTATGTGGAAGAGAACGGGTATCATTGAATCGTCCCATAATTCTAACTTTTTTCTACTTTTTTTCTTACGGCACTAATACTAAATATTGCTAAAGTTAGAGCTATGAAACAGTGGTACGCGCTGCACACAAAACCCAATAACGAAACTCAAGTAGCAATGGTGTTGCAGGCTTTGGGTATTGAAACGTATTTGCCCGAAGTTATGGTTTTCGATGAACGTCACGGACGACACAGTAAGCCTTTTTTTCCCAATTATCTTTTTGCAAAAGTTGATTTTGAGCAGGTGGGGCTATCGCAGGTGCGATGGACGCCCGGGTTGCGGGCAATCGTTGCTGTTGATGGGTATCCCGTGTCTGTGCCCGATGATATTATCGCCATGATTGGCTGGAAACTACGTGAATTCCAGACGATTGATGGCATGCGGGCACATACATTTCAACCGGGGGATACGGTGCGCATCGTCAGCGGTCCTTTTCAAGATATGCTGGCTGTTTTTGACCGTGCCACATCGTCGGCGACACGGGTGCGAGTTTTGCTGAATGTGCTGGGACGTGCCAACAAAGTGTGTGTCCCGGTGAGCGCGCTAGAAAAAGCGCCGTATACCGATGGCGTTCCAAAGGAAAAACGCCCCCGCCGCACACGGGGACGGGGGCGTCGCATTAAAAATTACGCCGGAAATTAAGGTGTTTTTTCAAAGCCTCTCTGTTGTAGCCAACGCTCCGGAGAGTATGTATTTTTTTACCGCCGAGATGCTGCATCTCGGTGCGGCGGAGCCTGCCTAAATTTATGGCATCATTTTAACACCAATGGCAAATATACCTGCGCCCCCCCCACCAGTAAATTGGCAGTGACATTATGGCTGCTGCCGCTGCTACCGGTAATGGTGATTTCATGCCATTCTCCCGGTAAAAGCGTTCCTGCAGTGTGCGTGTCTGTTACCGTCAAGATGACATCGGCGGGAGGCGTTACCGTGCCGGCGCTCAAGCTCAATTGCACGCCGGTTGAAGATGAAGATGCGTTCAGCGTCACCGCCGAATCAAACCCGACTGCCGGTTCAATATGCAGCGCATAGCTGGTTTCGCTGCCCGGTGCGATGGCGCGCACCGCCGGAGCAACGGTCATCGGGTTGGAACTGCCCCAAATAACGGTCAATGTGGGACGCCCCACCGCATCCCAGTCTTCAGCTTCCGATGACGTGAGATATTTGCTGCTGTGCTCCGCGCTGTCAGAACTGTACAGCGCCACATTCACGGGTTCGGTTTGATGATAGGCTTCTGACACGGCTTGGGTAGCATCCCAATGGTATGGCACGCCGGGCCAGCCCGAAAATGAGCGGAGCGGGTCAACTTTTGTTACGGCGAGATTTTCTTGTGCCAGCGGCGCGTTGTTCCATGTGATGCCCGATTCTGTCCACGGGTCTTTGATGGAAAACAGGTGTATCCACGATGGTTGTGCGAGTTGCTCGTTTGCGTTTCCCCATAAATGGAGGGTCAGGGTTGCCGAAAGTATCTCTTTCCCGGCAGGAATGTCATCCAGCGAAAAACGCAGATAGCTTTTGTTGAAACACGGAAAATTAGTTTCTGCAATTTCGTTGCCCACGTAAAGCGCCGTATCTTCGCCGTGATTCGTGTCACTCCCTTTTCGGTCGCCTTCCTGACCGCTGTTGCACCAGCCGCCGCCGCCCATCCACGCATCTTCAACGGTATTATCGGTGGCAGATGCCGCCCGAATGACGGTGGTTCCCTGTGATGCGGATGGCGCCGGTTGATAATTGGCGTAACCAAAATGAAGGTCAGCCCAGGTGGATGGATTGTTCTCGGCAAACGTTTCGGGCCAATATTCCGGGGCGACCGCGCCGGCGGGCGGCTGGTCATCGCGATCGTAAAGTTGAACCGCATAACGCCAAACCGTGCCATCGGCGGGGGGCGCAGTTAAACCGAACGTTGACCACGGGATAGTATAAAACGCCGCCCAGCCAAAATCGACACTGCAATCGTTATTGTTGGGACCCGGATTG
>CAYZQQ010000042.1:0-14824 GCA_964480075.1 uncultured Anaerolineaceae bacterium | reverse complement strand
GCGCGGATAAATCAGGGGACGGCTCATCGCCAGCGCCACCGCTGTGCCGATGGGCAGCGCGGCATACGGCACCCCCGCGATATGGTCGAAAGCAATATTTTCCAGCAGCCGGGCATACGCCCGCGCCGCCAATTTCAGCAGTCCCGCCGAACTGCTCAAGCGGCGCAAATCAATATAGATGGGCGATTTTCGCCCCGAAGCCAGCGTAAATTCGCCAAACTGCACACATCCGGCAGCATGCAATCCCAAAATTAATGCCGTGTGCGGGTGCGGCTTTTTTCGCTCACCGATGGCGGCGCGGGCGCGATTGATGTCATTCCGCAGTGTTTCCGCCGCCGCGCGGGAGTTAGCGGCATAAATAACCGCCCGCGAAACTGGCACAATCATCCCCAGCCCGCGATCATCCAGCCCGGCAGAAAGCGCCTCGGCGAGATTGCCGCCCTGTGCCCCCACGCCCGGCGCGAGAATCCACGGGCGACGCCCCGCCGTCACCTGCCGGAAGCGGCGCAGGGCGTGCGGCTGGGTCGAGCCAACGACGAAGGCAATCTGGTCATCATCGCCCCAACTTTGCGCTTCGCGGGCGATATGCTCAAACAGCGGGGCATCATCGCCAAATTCCTGCACCGTCGCCGCCGACGGGTTGGAGGTGTAGCACAGCACGAAGGCGGTTTTACCTGCGTGCGCCACAAAGGGCACCACGCCGTCGCGCCCCAGATACGGGTTGACCGTCACCGCATCCGCGCCCCACACATCGAAAGCGGCGCGCGCGTATGCCGCCGCCGTACTGCCGATGTCACCCCGTTTGGCGTCCAACAGCACGGGGATTCCGTCCGGCACGGCGGCAATGGTCTGCCGCAACGCCTCCAACCCAGCCGTGCCAAACTGCTCGTAAAAGGCGAAGTTGGGTTTGTAACAGCAGACCACATCGGCGGTTTTTTCGATGATGGCTGTACCCCACAGGGTCAGCGCGGCGGCATTCATCTCGGCGGGGAAATGGGCCGGGTATTTTTCGGGATTGGGGTCCAGTCCCACGCACAACAGCGAGTTGTTTTTTTCGATGGCGTACATTAATTTTTGGGTAAAATTCATAGCAGTTCCTTTCGTATTTTTGACCCCTTCCTGACCTCCCCCTGACAGGGGGAGGGAAAAATTTCCCCTCTCCCCGCCGGGGAGAGGGTCAGGGTGAGGGGGTGTCACACCACCCGCCGGATGGCTGTCACGATGAGGCGATGTTCGGCGGCGTGCATACGTGTTTCAAATGCGTCAAGGGTGTCGTCCGGCGAAAATGACACTTCCGCCGTGGCGATGACCGGCCCGGCGTCTACTTCCGGCACGACAAAATGCACCATACACCCGCTGCGCGGAATTTCGCCGCGCCGGTACGCCGTGAACGCCCGCTCGATGGCGTGGGTTCCGGCAAATTGACCGGGCAGCGCGGGGTGCAAATTTATCACTTTTTGTGGAAAATGGTTCAGGAAGACCGGACTGAGGACGTGCATCCAGCCTGCCAGCACCACCACATCGGGATGAAATGATTTGACTGTCGCGGCAACGTCCGCATCGTATTCCGCGCGCGATTTGCCCGCCGCCCGATACGGCTTGAACAGCACATACCGCGTCGGCACACCTGCCCGTTCTGCCCGCACCAGCCCGAAGGCATCGCGCCGGTTGGACACCACGCCGACCACCGCCGCGTCAAGCGTTCCGGCAGCGCAAGCATCCAGAATAGCCTGCAAATTTGTGCCCGAACCGGAAATCATCACCACCAGCCGCGCCGTCATCATTGCACCGCCACGCCGTCGCCGAGGACAATTTCACCGACCTGCGCCGCTTCCGGCAGCAGGTCGCGCGCGCGGGTCGCCTCATCGAGTGGCAGGACAATCAGCATGCCCAGCCCCATATTGAACACATCGAACATTTCGGCATCGCTCACATTTCCCACCGATTGAATCAGTCCGAAGATGGCGGGTTCCGTCCACGTGCCGCGCCGGATTTCCGCGCCGAGTCCGGCAGGGAGGACGCGCGGCAGGTTGCCCGGCACGCCGCCGCCGGTGATGTGCGCCAGTCCGTGAATGGCGATTCCGGCGGCTTGCAGGGCGGAAATTTCGGGCAAATAGCAGTGGTGAACCGCCAGCAATTCATCGCCGATGGTTTGCCCACCCAGCGCGGGGTGCGGCGCGTCCCAGTCCAGCCCGTCGAGGGCGTGCCGCGCCAGCGAAAAGCCGTTGGTATGCAAACCGCTCGATGGCAGCGCCAGCAGCACATCCCCCGCGCGGATAGCAGAGCCGTCCAGCACGGCGGCGCGTTCCACCGCCCCGACAATTGTGCCCGCCACATCCACTTCGCCGGGCAGATACACGCCGGGCATTTCGGCAGTTTCGCCGCCCAGCAGGGCGCAGTCCACATTTTTGCACGATTGCGCCATGCCGGTCACGATGGCGGCAATCTGCACCGGATCCAGTTTCGCGGAAGCGACATAATCGAGAAAAAATAGCGGGCGCGCGCCCTGCACCAAAATATCGTTGACGCAATGGTTCACCAAATCCTGCCCGATGGTGTCCCAGCGATTGAGCCGCGCGGCGACTTTGGCTTTCGTGCCGACCCCATCGGTGGAAGCGACCAAAACGGGGTGCGCCATCGCCGCGAGCGCGTCTGCGCTGAACAACCCGCCGAATGCGCCCAGCCCCGCCAGCACGGCGGGAGTGTAGGTTGACTGCACAGCTTTCTTCATTAAAAAGGTGGCCGATTTCCCAGCTTCCAAATCGACACCCGCCACGGCATACGCGCTCGGTGCGGTGGCAGTGCGACCAATGTCGGTGCGGAAGTGCGCCCCGTCGAAATGAATTTTCCGCACGCCACGATACGCCGCGTCCAGCGCAGCCGGCACATCCGTCGCCACCGCGCTGACCGCCAACACCCGCCCGCCCGCCGTCACCAGCGAGCCGTCATCGGCGCGGGCTGTTCCGGCGTGAAAGACGGTCACGCCGCCGCCAAAATCGCCATCCGCCCCACTGATGGGCAAGCCCTTGGGGTAGCGTTCGGGATAGCCGGGCGACGCCATCACCACCGTGGCGCATGCGCCCGCTCGCCATCGGATGTCGATGTCCATCAGCGTGCCGGAAATGCAGGCGCGGAACACGTCGAAAATGTCCGTTTCCAGCAAAGGCAGAACGGCTTGCGTTTCAGGGTCGCCGAAACGGCAGTTGAATTCCAGCACTTTCGCGCCCGCCGGGGTGATCATTAATCCGGCGTACAAAATGCCGACGTATGGCGTGCCGTCTGCCGCCAGCCCGTTCACCGCCGGTTGCAGCACCGTGCGCCGAATCTCGTCCACCAGCGCGGGCGAGATGTCCGGCGCGGGAGCAATCGCGCCCATGCCGCCGGTGTTCGGGCCGCGGTCGCCGTCAAAAGCGCGTTTGTGGTCGCGGGCGGGAATGAGCGGCACGGCGGTTTTGCCGTCGCACCACGCCAGAATGGAGATTTCCGCGCCGCTGAGCCGTTCTTCAATCACCACGGTGTCGCCTGCCGCGCCGAAAGCCCGCGCCGCCATAATTTTTTCTAGCCCGGCTTCCGCTTCGGTGGGCGAATCGCACACCAGCACCCCTTTGCCCGCCGCCAGTCCATCGGCTTTGACCACTATGCCGCCGTTTTGGGCGCGAATGTATTCCCGCGCCGCGCCGATGTCGGTGAAAACCCGGTAATCGCCGGTGGGAATACCGTGCCGCCGCATAAAGTTTTTGGCAAATGCCTTTGAACCTTCGAGCCGCGCCGCCGCCGCCACGGGTGCGAAAATCGGCAGGTTCTGGCGGCGAAAGGTGTCCGCAATGCCCGCCACCAGCGGCGCTTCCGGTCCCACCACGGTCAGGGCGATGGCGTTTTGGCGGGCAAAGTTCGCCAGCGCGGGAATGTCGGTGGCGGGGATGGGCACGTTTTGCAGGCCGCGGGCGGGGTCATCGGTGCCGGCATTGCCCGGCGCAACAAAGACAGTGTTCACCTGCGGGGATTGCGCCAGCGCCCAGGCGAGGGTGTGTTCGCGCCCGCCGCCGCCCACCACCAGCACGTTATTTTTTGGGGATAGTGTCATGCGTCACCTCGATAGTTATGGGAGAAAATCACGAATGGATCGAATGAACGAATATCACAAATGTTTTTCCAGTAATTACCTATTTGTGTTATTTGAAAATTCGCTAGCCACCGGACACTTTTAAAAAATTCAAAAAATAGCACACGGATTGTACAGATTATGCGGATTTTCACTGATTTTTTTGAAATATATCTGTGCAAATCTGTAAAATCTGTGTCATCTGTGTTCCATTTGTAAAAACTGTCCGGTGGCTAGTAGCCGGCAAAAATCTGTGTAAATCCGTGCCATCTATTTTATCTGCGTGCTATGTCTTTAGCCCTGCGCTTCATCACAATTCGATAGCCTCGATATCCCGCGCCATTTTAGCGTGGAACGCGGCCAGTTTTTCCGCCAAATCGGGGCGGGAGACAGACAGGATTCGCACGGCGAGCAGTGCGGCGTTTTTGGCGTTGTCAATCGCCACGGTGGCGACAGGAATGCCGCGCGGCATTTGCACCATCGACAACAGGGAGTCCAGCCCGTCGAGCGTTTTGGTTTTGATGGGCACGCCGATGACCGGCAGGGTGGTCAACGCGGCGATGACGCCCGGCAGGTGCGCCGCGCCCCCCGCCCCGCCGATGATGGCTGCCAACCCGCGTTCGCGAGCGGTGCGGGCATAATTCACCGCCAAATCGGGCGTGCGGTGCGCGGAGATGACGCGCATTTCCCACGGCACGCCGAACTCGGTCAGGGTCTCGGCGGCGGGTTTCATTTTCTCTAAATCAGATGTACTGCCCATGATAATGCCAATCAACGGTTGGTCGGTCATTTTTTACCCCCACATATCTTCGAATTGAAATTTTTCACGGTTTTCATCAAACAGCCAGTTGGGAATGGTAATCGGGTATTTCCCGTTGAAACACGCCGCGCAATGCCCGCCGGTTCCGGCGCGGGCGGCGGTCACGGCGGCGAACATACCCTCCATGCTCAAATAGGCCAAACTGTCGGCGTGGATGTGAGCCCGAATGCCCGCCACGTCCATTTTGTGGGCAATTAGTTGGCGGCGGGTGGACATATCGACGCCCATAAAACACGGATGGCACACCGGCGGCGACGATACCCGCACATGCACTTCCGCCGCGCCGCCGTCGCGCAGAAGCTGAACCAGCGGCCCGGCGGTGTTGCCGCGCACAATCGAATCATCCACCAGCACCACCCGTTTGCCGCGCAGGTTTTCGGTGAGCGGGTTGTATTTCAACTGCACCCCCATCTGCCGCAGGGAATCATCCGGCTGGATGAAGGTGCGCCCGATGTAACGGTTTTTCGTCAGCCCTTCGGTGAAGGGCAGTCCCGCTTCCTGCGCAAAGCCGATGGCGGCGGGCGTGGCGGAATCCGGCACGCCGACCACGATATCGGCATCAGCGGGGGCTTCGCGGGCGAGCTGTTGCCCCATTTTTTGCCGCACGGTGTGGATGAGCTGGCCTTCCAGCACCGAATCGGGGCGGGCAAAATAGACATATTCGAACACACACAATGCCTGTTTGAATGATGGATTTCCGGTGAACGACGCCACGCCGTTTCCATCCAGCCGCACAATCTCACCGGGCTGGACATCACGCACAAAGTCCGCGCCCACCGTGCCCAGCGCGCACGATTCGGAGGCGACAACATGCCCGCCATCGGGCAGTTTACCCAGACAGAGCGGGCGCATGCCGAGGGGGTCGCGCACGGCATACACCGCGCTGCGCGTCAACACCACCAGCGAATATGCCCCTTCGGCTTGATACATAAACGTGCTGAGCCGCGATACCCAGCGGTCGGCGCCGTGGGGGTTGGTGTGGGCGGGGCTAAAGGTCGGCGCCGCGAGCAGCTGGGTGATGACTTCGCTGTCGGTGGTGGAGGACAACCCGACGCCGCGCCCCAGCAGTTGTTTTCGCAGACTGAGGGCGTTGGTCAAATTACCGTTGTGTGCCACCCCCAGCGGGCCGTCGATGGTTTCAATCAGGTACGGCTGGGCGTTGCGCGGGTGCGATTTTCCGGTGGTGGAATAGCGGGTGTGCCCAATCGCCAGATAGCCTTTCAGCGGATGCAATTTTTCTTCGGTGAAAACGTGCGTCACCAGCCCCATATCTTTGTGGAGACGGGCGGTGTGCCCATCGCTGGTGGCAATCCCCGCCGATTCCTGCCCGCGGTGCTGCAAGGCATATAGTCCGAAAAACGTCAGGCGGGCGACATCGCGCCCCGGCGCAAAAATACCGAACACGCCACATTCTTCGTGCAGTTTGTCGGAAAAGGGCAATGGGGCGCTCATGCCGGTTCCCCCAACACGGCGGCGATACGGGCGGCGGCGGGTTGTTCGGCGGGGATGAAAGATTGTCCGGTCAGCCGCTCAAACGCGGAAATGTAGCGTTCCGCCACCTGGGCGATGAACGCCGGCGGCATTGTGGGCGGTGTGCCCTCACCACGGTAGCCCTGCGCAGCGAACCATTTCCGCAGAAATTCTTTGTCGAAATTCTCCGGTGCGACGGGGTCTTTTTCATACGAATCCGCCGTCCAAAAGCGGCTGGAATCGGGGGTGTGAAATTCGTCAATCAGCGTCAATTGACCATCCTGCACGCCAAATTCATATTTGGTATCCACCAGAATCAGCCCCGCCCGTGCGGCAATTTCCTGCCCCCGTGCAAACAAGCCGAGCGCAGCGCGTTCCACTTCCGCCCACCGTTCCGGCGACACCAGCCCGCGCTCCAGAATTTCCGCGCGGGTCAGGCGTTCATCGTGCTGGCCTTTTTCGGCTTTGGTGGTGGGGGTGATGATCGGCGCGGGCAGGCGATCGTTTTTTTGCAAGCCATCCGGCAGGGGAATGCCATACGGCGTGCGGTCGCCGCGGGCGTACAGCGTCCACAGCGAGGTGTCGGTCACGCCGGTGATGTACCCGCGCACAATCACTTCCACGGGCAGGGGGTCGGCGGCGCGGGCAATGGTCACGTTGGGGTCGGGCACGGCGGCGACGTGATTGGCGACGATGTCGGCGGTCTGCTCAAACCACCATGCGCTTAACTGATTGAGCACCTGCCCTTTGAATGGAACCGCGCCCAGCACGCGGTCAAACGCCGAAACGCGGTCGGTGGTGATGAGGATGATGTCGTCGCCGCGACGGTAAATGTCGCGCACTTTGCCGGTGATTTTTTCGCCCAGCCCCGGCACATCCACCCCGGTCAGGGCGTGCGGCACAGCCTGTAATAATTCTTTTTGAGATAGCATCGGTTTCTCCTTTTGCACCCTCTCCCGTCACCTGCGGTGACACCCTCCCCTTCGCAGGGGGAGGGCCGGGGAGGGGGTAATCATTTAATCGCTCTCACCGCGTTTTCAAACAACACCAACCCGCTGAAATCCGTTTCGCCGCGATGGTGGCGCGGGTGCTGCCACGGGAAAATGTGATTCTCCGGATGGGGCATGAGGCCGAGTACATTTCCGGCGGGATTGCACAGCCCGGCGATATTCCCCGCCGAGCCGTTCGGGTTGGCGGGGTAGCCGTCTCCGGCGTAGGTCAGCGCGTCCAGCCCCTGCGATTGCAGCGCCGCGAGCGTGCCCGCATCCGCCACCGCCAGCCGGCCCTCGCCGTGCGCCACGGGGCACAAAATCGGCGCAGTCAGCCCTTGCGTGAACAGCGACGGGCTGTGCGGGTTCGGGGTGAGCGTCACCCAGCGGCATTCAAACCGCCCCGACTCATTCGGCGCGAGCGTGACGCAGCGCACACCGCCCCAGCCCGGCAGCAGCCCCGATTTCACCAGCGTTTGGAAACCGTTGCAGATTCCCAGCACCGGACGGCCACTTTCCACAAATTTTTCCAGTTCCGCCCCCAGCGCATGCCGCAAATCAAACGCCCACAGCGTCCCCGCGCCGAGGTCATCCCCATAACTGAACCCGCCCGGCACCACCAGCATACCAAAATCGAGCATGGAAATCTCGCCGGACACCAACTGATTGATATGCGCGATGGTCGGCACGCCGCCCGCCAGCGACACCGCCGCCGCCGCATCGCCGTCGCGATTGGTACCGTTGGCGTGCAAAATCAGCACGCGCGGGGTCTGGGTTTGCGCGGGTATTTTTTGGGTCGATGGAATTGCGCGTGGGGCGCGAATCGGTTTTCCCGCCGCGCCGCGCCATGCCATTTCCAAATCGGAAATGGACAGAAAAATAACTTCTGCGCCCGATACGCCGCGCACGGCCAGCGATTTTCCGCCCACCGTGCCGATGCGCGCGTGCGGGGTATCGCCCATCAGCGCGGAAAATTGCTGCCAATCGGCGGGCGAAATTTCTACCACAAAACGCGTCAGCGATTCGGAAAAGAGGCGTTCCGTGTCGGTCAGCGCGGGGTCGGCGGGCAAATTCGCCAGCGACACCGCCGCGCCGAGCCGTCCGGCCAGGCACATTTCCGCCAGCGTCACCGCCAGCCCGCCCTCCGAGCAATCGTGGCAGGCCCGCACCAGTCCGGCAGATATGGCGCAGTGCAAGTTTCGCAACTGCTCCAACGCGGCGGGATTCGGTTGGGGCGGGGTGGTATTTTCGCCGCCCGTGGGCGCAATCAGGCTGAAATGACTGCCGCCGAGTTCGGCGCGAGTTTCGCCCACCGCCACCAGCAGATTGCCGCCCCGTTTCACATCCATCGTGACCGTGCGGCGCACATCCGGCACAATCGCCGCCGCGGAAATCAGCAGCGTACCGGGGATGGCGTGTTTTTCGCCGTCCGCGCCGGTATATTCATTGTTCAAACTGTCTTTGCCGGAAACAAAGGGTATGCCAAACGCCACCGCCGCGTCGAAACAACCCTGCGCGGCACGCACCAACCCGCCGAGCCGGTCCGGCAAATCGGGATTGCCCCAGCAGAAATTATCGAGCACAACCGCGCGGTCAGGGTCCGCGCCCACGGCGACGGCGTTGCGCATGGCCTCGTCCACTGCTGCCCACGCCATCGCATACGGATCCAGCGCGCCAATTTCGGGGCAAATCCCCGCCGAGAGCGCCACCCCGCGCGCGGAGTCGACGGTTTGTGTGCCCGGCGGAACCAACACCGCCGCATCGCCGGGGCCGTGGTTTTCCACCCCGACAAACGGCTTGACCGCCGCACCGCCCTGCACTTCGTGGTCGTATCGCCGCACCACCGCCTCTTTGCTGCGGATGTTCGGGTGGGAAAGAAGGGCGAGAAGTTCGGTGTTGCGGGAATCTACCCCCTCCCCAACCCTCCCTTTTTCAGGGAGAGGGAGTATCCCCCCGCCCTTTGAGGGAGTGGGAGGATGGGAGGGGGTCTTCCATTCCGCTTTCAGTTGCCGCGTGGGCAGTCCGTTGTGCAAAAAGTCGAGGCTCAATTCCCCGACAGTGCGTTCATCCACCCGCAAAACCAGCCGTCTGCTATTCGTAAACGTGCCGATTCGCACGCAATCAATATTCTGCCCATCGGCGATGGCTTTCAGCCGCGACGAGTGTTCCGGTGGAACGGCCAACACCATGCGTTCCTGCGCTTCGCTGAGCCAGATTTCCCACGGGCGCAGGCCGGGGTATTTCAGCGGCACGGCGGCCAAATCGACTTCCGCGCCGAGGTGTTCCGCCATCTCGCCCACCGCCGACGACAGCCCGCCCGCGCCGCAATCGGTGATGGCGGTGTACAGCCCTTCGTCCCGCGCGCGCAAAATCACTTCCAGCGCCTGTTTTTCGTGGATGGGGTGGCCGATTTGCACCGCTGTCCCGGCGATGTCGCCCGTTTGCACATCCATTTCCATGCTGGAAAAGGTTGCCCCGCGCAGCCCGTCGCGCCCGGTACGCCCGCCAATGACCACAATCGCGTCGCCGGGTTGGGCGTCGGCACGGTGGCTGTCCGCCGGAAGCAGTCCCAGACAGCCGCAAAACACCAGCGGATTGGCGGTGTAGCCGTCGTGGTACAAAATTGCGCCATTGACGGTGGGAATGCCCATTTTGTTGCCGTAATCTTCGACGCCATGCACCACGCCATCGGCAATGCGGCGTGGATGAAGCACGCCCGCCGGAAGGTCATCCGTGGGCAAATCGGGCGGGCCAAAACAGAGAATATCGGTGTTTGCAATCGGGCGCGCGCTCACGCCGATGATGTCGCGGATGACGCCGCCCACGCCGGTATTGGCTCCGCCGAACGGCTCCAGCGCAGAAGGGTGGTTGTGAGTTTCGGCTTTGAAGGCCAAATCGAATTGGTCATCGAATTTGAAAATGCCCGCGTTGTCCACAAACACCGATTTGAGCCACGGTTTTTTGACGCGGTCGGTGGCGGCTTTGATGTATGTTTTGAATAGCGATTCGATTTTCTGCGGCACGGGGTCGCTGTCCGCCGGAGCGCCGGGCAACGGGCCAAGATAATCGATGTGGGCGCTGAAGGTTTTATGCACACAATGTTCGCTCCACGTTTGGGCGATGGTTTCCAGTTCGATGTCCACCGGCTCGCGCCCTTCCTGCCGAAAATACGACTGCAAAGCCTGCATTTCCGGCAGATTGAGCGACAGCCGCCGTTCCGCGCTGATGGCGGCCAGTTCCGCGTCGGTGGCGCGGGTCAGCGGGATGGGGTCGGTGGTGGGGTCGGCGGGGTGGGCGGACACGAAGGGCGGTTTGATGGGGGCGTTGAGGGCAAATTGTTCGATAACGGGGTTGGACAGAATTTCGGTCGCCAGCCGCCGGATATCCGCCGCCGAGAGGTCGCCATCAAGCAGAAATTGTGTGCCGGTGGCGGCCTGCGACACGCCCGAAAGCCCCATGCGGTGCGCGGCGCGGCGCAGGTTTCCGGCGGGCGGGTCGGTCACGCCGGGCAGGCGGGTGATTTCCACCACCGTTCCGCCGGGAGGTGGCGGGTCAATCGCCACCGATTCGGTCACGGGGTCAGCCAGCAGGGTTTCTGCCAGCCGGGCAACGTCCGGGCACGAAAGATTTCCGCGCACAAAATAGAGCCGCCGCACAGTGCAGGCGGTCAGCGCGGCCAGCCCAAGCTGGTGCGCCGCCGTGACAATCGGCGCGGCAGAGGTTTCTGTTTTGGCAGATACCACAATTTTGAAGATGTGGATCATAGTTTCTCCTGGGTTCCCCTCTCTCTAGCCCCCTCCCCTTTGAAGGGGGAGGGGGTAAAATTCTATCGCTCCACCGGCCCGTCGAGGCAGGTGAGCCAGCCATTTCCGATTTCGCAACTGCCGCACAGCCCGATTCCACAGCGCATGTGCGCCTCCCACGAAAGTTGCACCGGCACGCCCGCCGAGTCGCACACGGCGTGGACGGCGTTGAGCATACCCGTCGGGCCGCAGGCGCACACCAGCCGCCCCGCCGACTCGGCCAGCAGGTCACGGAGCGCGTCTGTGACCAACCCGCGCCGCCCCGCCGACCCGTCTTCGGTGACCGGCACAACCGTCGCGCCGAGCGTTGTTAATTTGTCAACCAGCAAAAGCTGTTCCGCCGAGCGCGCGCCGATGGCGGCCGTCACGTTTATGCCGCGCGCAATCGCCCGTTCCGCCAAAAATTTGAGCGGGGCTGCGCCGTATCCGCCACCGACCAGCACCAGCGTGCCGTCCATTTTTTCCGGCAGATGGAAACCGCGCCCCAGCGGGCCACGCAGCCACAGCGAATCGCCCTCCCGCAGGGCGTGAATCGCACGGGAAAAAAGGCCGACGGCGGCGATGGTCAGCGCGACGGGATTAATTGCCGCCAAACTGAATGGTTTTTCATCCACGCCGGGCAGCCACGCCATCACAAACTGCCCCGGCTCGGCGGGCAGGGCACGGTCAAAAATGATGGTGCGGGTGGCGGCATTTTCATCTACAATTTGGGTGATGGTGAAGGCTTGCGGCAGGGAACTCATAGCGCCCGCCCCCGCAAGTCGGCAATCGAACCAAAATTATTTTGAACCATAAATGTTTCCAATTCAGCATTGATGGCGGCCAGCGCGTTCACCCCGCGATAATACACCGCCGACCCCACGCCGACCACCGTCGCTCCGGCGGCGAGCATTTCCGCCGCGTCCGTGCCGCTGGACACGCCGCCCGTGCCGATAATCGGCACAGTCACCACGCGGGCGATGTCGTACACACAGCGCAGGGCAATCGGTTTGAGCGCCGGGCCGGAAATGCCGCCGGTGCGATTCGACAAAAATGGCCGCCCCGAAACGGCGTCGATGACCGTGCCGGGCATGGTATTGATGGCGGTGATGGCGTCCGCGCCCGCTTCGACCACGGCGGCGGCAATGCGGGCGATATCCGGCACGTTGGGCGCAAGTTTGACGCTGATGGGGCAGGTCGCGGCGCGTTTGACGGCTTCGGTCACGGCGGCGGCGGTGTTGGGCAACGCGGCAAACGGCGTGCCGAAATCGTCGCGCACGTTGGGGCAGGAAATATTCACCTCCAGCAGGTCGGGTTTGGCGCGGCAAATGGTGGCGGTCACGGCGGAAAACTCGTCCACCGTTCCGGCGAAAATACTGGCAACCAGCGGCACGCCGAGCGTCAAAAGTTCGGCGCGGGTTTCGGTCAGCACGGGAACTTCCGCGTCTGCGCCGGGGTTGGTCAGCCCGATAGCGTTGAGCACCCCGCCGCCCCAGTCCACCGCCACCGGATTCGGGTGTCCGGCGCGGGGTGCGGGGCCGCAGCTTTTCGCGGTGACCATCCCCGCGCCGGCGCGGGCGGCACGGGCCATCAACGTGGGGCTGGTGCCAATGATTCCGGAGGCCAGCACCAGCGGAGATTTGAGGGTGAAATTTAGAAAATCGCAGGATAGAGACATGTTATGCTCTCAAAATGGTTGTGGTATTGTAGGGGCGCGCCCCTACGGATTATCACCGGAAAAATACGCGCTACGCTTTCCCCAGCACGGCGGCCAGCAACGCCATGCGAATGTACATGCCGTTGCGCACCTGCCGGAAATACGCCGCGCGCGGGTCGTCATCCACAGAATAATGAATTTCGCCAACACGGGGCAGGGGATGCATAACCACCATTTTTTCTTTGGCGCGTGCCATCAATTCGGGCGTGATTTCCACCTGATTTTTGACCTCTTCATACTGCGCCAAATCGGTGAAACGTTCTTTTTGCACACGCGTGACATACAGCACATCCGCGTTCTCGATGACGTCCGCCACGTCGTGGGTTTCGCGCACATCAATACCCGCGTCGATGACATCGTTCATCACGGTTAAGGGCAGACGCAGAATTTCCGGCGACACGAAGCGCAGGCTGACATCGAAATGGGTGAGCAGGCGCGTCAGCGAATGGACGGTGCGCCCGTAGCGCAAATCGCCGACCATGGCGATTTGCAAGCCGTCCACGTGTCCCAATTCCTCGCGGATGGTGAACAGGTCAAGCAGGGCTTGCGTGGGATGTTCGCCTGCGCCGTCGCCGGCGTTGATGACCGGCACACCGGCGTAATCGGCAGCGACTTGCGCCGCACCGATTTTCGGGTGGCGCAGGACAATCACGTCGGCGTATTGTTCCAGCGTGCGGATGGTGTCCGCCAGCGTTTCGCCTTTGCTGACCGAACTGAATTGCACCCCCTGGGTGATGGGGATGACACTGCCACCCAGCCGTTCCATCGCCGCGATGAACGATGCGCTGGTGCGGGTGCTGGGTTCGTAAAAGAGGGCAGCTTCCACTTTGCCTTTCAGCAAATCCGCCGACCCCCGCCGCTCGACCAGTTCGCGCATTTCGCGGGCACGGGCGAACACGTAGCGCAGTTTTTCAATATCAAATTGGTTGACAGAAATGATGTCTTGTCCGGTCAGTCCGTTGCTGAAGGTGTCCGGTTCCGGCATGGTGGCATAATCGAACAGAGGGGGAAGTTTTTCGGTTATCATTTTTTCACCTCGAATCTAGTTGACTGGGTAGGGGCGAGTCGCGAGTTGCCCCTACTGTTTGATGACCCTGCCGCAGCCCGGCGGCGCAACAAAGGTGCCATCCGCATAAATCAATTGCCCGCGCAGAGTCACCCGCCGTACGCGCCCGACGAGTTCGCGGTCAAAAAAAGGACTCCAGCCGCATTTGGTCTGGAGTCCTTTTTCTGAAAGATAAAATGGGATGTCCGCATCCACTTCGATGAAGGTATCACGCTGTTCCGGCAAGCCGAAAATACGACGTGGATTGTCCGCCATCAGCGCGATGAGCCGCGCCAGCGAGAGCCGTCCCGCTTTCACGGCGGTCAGCATCAGCAGCAGGGAGGTTTCCAGCCCCGGCACGCCCGGCGGCGGGGTGTCCGATTCTTTTTCGGCGCGGGTGTGGGGCGCATGGTCGGTGGCAATGCAGTCGATGGTGGTGTTGATGTGCGCCCATAATGCCTCCACATCGGCTTGGGTTGCCAGCTGGGGGCGCATATCACCAAAATTGCCGAGCCGGACGGCATCCTCATCGGTTAAAAAAAGATGGTGCGGCGTGACTTCGCAGGTGACGGGCAGCCCGGCGGCTTTGGCTTCCGCAATCAATTCAATTTCATCTTTGCGGCTGATGTGACAAAAATGCACGGCGCGCCGGTACGCCGCCGCCAGCCCAATCCCCACGGCGACACTCTGCCCTTCGGCGTGCATGGCGATGAGTTTATGGCGCGGCCAATCGCGGAAACAGGCGCGCAGGGTGGGCAAATCGTCCACCCGCAGGGGGCCGAAGGTGTCGTTCAGATAGATTTTCAGCGCCACACCTTTGTCCGCCAGCGCGGGCAATTCTGCCGTGTGCGCCGGGCTGGCGCCAACAAAAAACCCAACGTCGCAAAAAATTGCGGGTT
>CAYZQQ010000041.1:0-14839 GCA_964480075.1 uncultured Anaerolineaceae bacterium | reverse complement strand
TGGACCGCGTCGGGTTTCAAAATGATAAATGTTCTTTCCACAATTGTTATCTCCCATTTTTGATAGTGTGTTTTTTATAACAGATACCCCTGCGGTTGACAAATTTTACCGCCCCCCATGAAAAAACCCGCCCGAAGGCGGGTTGTGTATTTTAGGTTGCATTATAGCTTTCGCAATGCAGTTTTATACGATTGAAATGCTTTGTTCAGTTGCCCCAGACGCGCCTGCACGTCACCGAGCGTTTCAAACAGTTCAGGATTATCTGCGTAAACATTGATATATGACGATAATGTTTCTTCGATGTCATCCAACCGGTCACGCTGCTCAATCATCGAACTAAATTTACGCAACGCATCATTCAGTTGCCCAACTTTTAGCGCATTGAGGGCGGTTTTGAATGCCTCACTTCTTTCCGGCTGAACGTCGGCTGTAGCCACCGCAGGTTCAACTGCCGTTTCCATCGTTTCAACGGGTTCGGGTTCAACAACGGCTTCTTCAACGGCTGCCGCAACACCCCCTTCGGCTTCAACTTTAACTGTTTTTGCCGCTTCAATCGGAACTTCCTCCGGCTCAACCGATTTTTCATCCGTCGCAATTTCTTCCAGCCATGCGGGAGCTTCCACTGCTGCCACAGGTTCAGCCGTTTCATCCGGTTCTTCTGTCAACCAGTCGGGCAATTCTTCTTCCACCGGTCCCGCTTCAGCGACAATTTTGGCTTCGTCGGCAGGCACTTCTATTTCAGCTTCTGCTTCTGCCCATTTTTCTTCTCCTTCCTGCAACCAATCAGGAAGTTTTTCATCATCAAAAACTGTTCTTTCTTCCACAACCTCTGCCGCAGCCTCCTCAACAAAACTTTCATCGGTGAGCCACGCCGGTGTCTCGGCAGTTGCATCGGTTTCGGCAGACACATCTTCCCGCAACCAATCTGGCAACTCTTCCTCAACAACCATTTTATCTTCAGTCGCTTCAGTCTCCGGTTCTCCACCCGCTGCCATCGGCACAGTATCTTCTATGGTTTCTGCCACCACACTTTCATCGGTGAGCCACGAGGGTAACTCGCTGTCAGCTTCAGAGGCGACATCATCCTTTAGCCAATCGGGTAGTTCTTCTTCTTCCGCTACTGTCTCATCCGCCACGGTTGCCATTTCCGGTTTGGCTACAGACTTTTCCGTGTCAACAACACTCTCATCACCCAACCATGCCGGCGTTTTTGCTTCAGTTTCTTCCGACTCTGGCGAGGCATCTTCTTTCAGCCAATCGGGTAAAGTTTGGTCGCTTTCTTCTGCAATAGCCGCTTCAATTGGCTCCGCAGGTACACCCGGTATATCCGATGCCGCCGCGATGATGCTTTCATCACTCAACCACGAGGGTGTTTCGGCTTCCGTCTCGGGCAATATTTCTTCCTTCAGCCAGTCGGGAAGTTCTGCTTCGACAACCATCCCATCATCCGCTGTCTCGGCAGTGGGTTCTGCCGGTTGCGCGACAACTCTTTCATCCGTAGCTGCTTCCGCCGGTTCAGGTTCGGATGTGGGACGCGCCGTTTCTGCCGCCGCCAGCCGTTTGGCGGATTCATCGGCGGTGGATTGCATCCAATCTTTCACCGACATATCTTCGGCGCCCATGGGGCGTTCTTCCGGCACATTGTCCAGCGAAACGCCTTCATCTGCCAAAATTTGCTCCCACAATTCTTTTCCGCCATCGTCCGCGGCTTGTGCCGCCACGGGCTCGCTCGCATCTTTCATCGCGGGTTCAGGTTCAGCAGCAGAAACGGATTCCGGCGCGTCACTTTCTATTTCTTCCGGCTCATACGGTTCAGCCGGAACATCCTGCAACCACGGTGGCAGCTCTTCTATATCTGCTACCGTTTCTTCCGGAAGGTCTGTTGATGGCGGCGCCGGCTTTGGCGATGCCGCCGGCGCCTCGCCCCGAATTTGTTTCAACCAATCGGGCAGTTCATCTTCCGGCAATGGTTGGGAATTGGGATTTTCTTGATCAACCGTCATGGGTCACCTACTTTTTTACTGGGTGGCAGTGCCACTTTTCCTAACGTACCCTATACCCTATTATGCCCTGATTTCTGCAAAATGTCAATCTGACATAACATTATGTCACCACGATGGATGGACTTGTCATTATTACACAAATCGGCGCGACGGTGGTAAAATTATTATTTATTATATTGGCGTTCAGTGGGAGGGCGCGGATGGCTCAAAGCAAAATTGTGGTACGCGGCGCACGTGAACACAATCTTAAAAATGTAAATTTGGATATTCCCCGCGATAAACTGGTGGTCATTACCGGATTGTCGGGTTCCGGAAAAAGTAGTTTGGCATTTGATACTATTTATGCCGAAGGACAGCGCCGGTATGTAGAATCGCTATCGGCGTATGCGCGCCAGTTTTTGGGACAGATGGAAAAACCGGATGTTGACCGGATTGACGGGCTCAGCCCCGCCATCGCCATTGAACAGCGCGGCAGCAGTTATAATCCCCGCTCAACGGTCGGCACGGTGACCGAAATTTACGATTATCTGCGCTTGTTGTTCGCCCGCGTGGGCACGCCCCACTGCCCCACCTGCGGGCGCGAAGTAAATCAGCAATCGGCGCAGCAAATTGTGGATGCGGCGCTGGAAAAACCGGACGGCAGTCGGGTGATGATTTTGGCGCCGGTGGTCAAAGACCGCAAAGGGGCGCATCAAGCCGTGTTTGATGATATTCGCCAAGCAGGATTTGTGCGGGTACGGGTGGACGGCTATCTGCGCGAAATTGACGAATTCTTCGAGTTGGAGCGCAACGCACTGCACACCATCGAGGTGGTGGTTGACCGGCTCATTATCCGTCGCGCCAAATCCGGCGACGATACCTTGCCCGTCCGCATCGCCGATTCAGTGGAAACCGCGCTCAAACTGGGCGGCGGCGCGCTCATCGTCACCGATGTGACCGACCGCGACCACCCGTTTGACGCGCTGTTCAGCGAACATTTCGCCTGTGTTCACTGTGGAACCAATCTGCCCCAAATTGAGCCGCGCACGTTCAGTTTTAATAGTCCGCACGGCGCATGCCCCACCTGCGGCGGATTGGGCATTAAACCGGAACTTGACCCTGACCTAATTTTCAATCGCCCGGAGCTGGCGCTGGCAAACGGCGCAGTGCGTCCGTGGGCAAAAGAGACAAAAAGTAACAAAAACAGCTATTATCGGCAGTTGCTGCGGGCTGTCGCCAACCAATACAATATCCCCATGAATGTGCCGCTGCGAGAGCTATCGCACGCCCAGAAAGACATTATTTTGTATGGCGGCAAACCGGGTGACAAAATCACACTCACTCAAATTCATCCCGATAACACCACCACCACGTATGAAACGGCTTTTGAAGGGGTTATTCCCAATTTGAAACGGCGCTATCAAGAAACAGACAGCGATGCAGTGAAAAGTGACATTGAGCAATATATGTCGCCGCGCGTGTGCCCCACCTGCAACGGGCAGCGGTTGCGCCCCGAAGCGCTCGCCGTCACCATTGAGGGCAAATCCATCAGCCGCATTTCGGTGCTATCTATGACCCACTTGGCGGCATGGATGCAACTTTTGGGCGAAACTCCCGATTTTACCCGCCGCCAGATTGCCGTCGCATCGCCCATTTTAATGGAAATTGAAAAACGGCTTCGCTTTCTGATTGATGTTGGGCTGGATTATCTGTCGCTCAATCGAACCACTGCCACCCTTTCCGGCGGCGAAGCGCAGCGTATTCGGCTGGCGACACAAATCGGGTCGCAATTGATGGGTTGTCTCTACATTTTGGATGAGCCGTCCATCGGGCTGCACCAGCGCGACAACGCCCGCTTGATAAAAACGCTGCAAAATCTGCGTGATTTGGGCAACACGGTGTTGGTGGTCGAGCACGATGAAGACACTATGCGCACCGCCGACTGGCTGGTGGATATGGGTCCCGGCGCGGGCGAACACGGTGGCGAAGTGGTGTTCAGCGCCGATACCGCCACATTTCTGCGTGAATCTCCCAGCGAAACGGCACAATTTTTGCGCGGCGAAAAAAGCATCCCCGTGCCTGCCGTCCGTCGTCCGGGGAATGGTCGCCATTTAATTCTGCGCGGCGCGCGCCAAAACAATCTAAAAAATATCACGGTCAACTTCCCGCTGGGCACGCTGACATGCGTTACGGGCGTTAGCGGCAGCGGCAAAAGCAGTTTGGTCATTGACATTTTACAGCGAAAATTGGCGCAATATATGTATCGCGCCAAAACCAAACCGGGCGCATTCACATCGCTGGACGGGCTGGAATATCTGGATAAAGTGATTGATATTGACCAAAGCCCCATCGGACGCACCCCGCGCAGTAACCCTGCCACATACGTGGATGTATTCACCCCGTTGCGCAATTTGTACGCCAGTCTGCCCGACAGTAAATTGCGCGGATACAGTCCGGGACGGTTCAGCTTTAACGTGAAGGGCGGTCGCTGCGAAACGTGTCAGGGTGCGGGTATTATTCAAATTGAAATGCAGTTTCTGCCCGACGTGTATGTGCCGTGTGAAATATGCGATGGGTTGCGCTACAATCGTGAAACCCTGCAAATTAAATATAAAGGCAAATCTATCGCCGAAGTATTGGATTTGACGGTGGCACAGGCGGTTGATTTTTTTAGCAATATTCCGGCGATTCGCCGCAAATTAGAAACGCTGCAAAAAGTGGGATTGGGGTATGTCCGGCTGGGACAACCTGCCACCACCCTTTCCGGTGGTGAGGCACAGCGCATTAAATTGAGCAAAGAGTTGGCACGCCGTTCAACGGGAAAAACGCTCTATATTTTGGATGAACCAACCACCGGACTCCATTTTGCCGATGTGGAGCGGCTGTTGGGGGTACTGCATCGGTTGGTGGACAGAGGCAACACCGTGATTGTCATTGAACATAATCTGGATGTCATCAAATCGGCAGATTGGGTGATAGACCTGGGTCCCGAAGGGGGTGACGGCGGCGGGGAAGTGGTGGTTGCCGGCACACCGGAAGCCGTCACCGCAGAATCACAGAGTTACACCGGTCGCTGGCTGAAGCCACGATTAAGACCGTAGTCGGTTTCCACCATCAAAAACTATTTCTCCATAAAATTAGCGCAGAAATTCCCCTCAATACGTTTACAGGTTTTTCAGGGTGTGTTATAATGAAGGTGACTTATTGTGGCATAATAGAATTATGGTGTATTTTCATTATTTTTTGAGGGAGGAATTATGAGTTTTCAACAGCGAGAAAAAGGGCAGGGGCTGGTAGAATACGCCCTGATTTTAGTTTTGGTTGCTATTGTGGTACTCGGTGTGTTGGTGTTGCTGGGTCCACAAATCAGCAATGCTTACAGTCGAGTCATCAGTGCGCTGGGTGGAACCGTGCCGCACACCTATGCCATCACCAGCGGTCCGAGTGTGACAGCCAATTACAATGCTGGTATCCATCGTTGTTCATATCGTCTCACTATGTCTGTCAGCGTCACAGATGGTGGTTCTCCCGTTAGCGGCGAAGCTGTGAGTGTCAACGTTTCGGGCGGACCGGCAAGCGGCACGCCATCCGCTCAAACGACAAACAGCAGTGGTGTCGCCAGTTGGACAAACATTGAAATCAATCACGTTGATAGTGTTACCTCTTGCAACAGCGGCAATTCTACTGTCACAGTGGCGAACGGTGCTGCGTCCAGCAGCGATAGCTATTAATCTTATCCGCAGTGAAGCCTGACAATTGTTTTGTCAGGCTTTTGTCTCCCCCTTTTAAAAAACAGAAAAGCATAAGGAATGGTTTTATGAAAAATATTTCTCAACCTGCAAACACGAAATCCTTTCGGGCTGTACAGCAAATAATCGTGTCAATAGTTTTCGCCGGTATAAGTTTACTGGCGTTTTTGAGTGTATTGATTGCCCCGCCAACTTCGGTATTTGCCAATGGGGCGGTACTCTATGTGTCTCCATCCGGGTCAGACGTTGCCAATCAATGCACGAACAATGTGTCACCGTGCAAAACCATTCAACACGCCGTTGACCAAGCCACCACCGGCGATGAAATCCGGGTGGCAACAGGCGTTTATACCGGGGTGCATTATAGTTCACTCATTACGCAGGTTGTGGATATCAATACCTCTCTAATGTTGAATGGCGGATACACCAACACAAATTGGACGGAAGCCGACCCCACTACCAATGTCACCACCATTGATGCCGGAGGAAATGGGATTGTCTTGTCCATTCGCGGGAATGTGGATGTTTCGGTTTCGGGGTTCATCATCCAAAATGGCAGCGCTACCATCAACCATGGGACAGAAAATGGGGGCGGCATACTGGTATCCGGCAGCGTCGTCACACTCACCCATAACACCATCCGCAACAATACCGCCTCCAATCAGGGGGGGGCTATTTTTAATGGTGGCACTGTCGTCATTGCAAACAATGAATTTTACAGCAACACTGCCAATGGCGATGGCGGGGCGATTGCTACCGCTCCCGGCGCACAAACCGAATTGACTTCCAATGAAATTTATAGCAACACTGCCGTCAGTTTTGGTGGCGCATTGTTTAATCAAGGTTCGACGGTGGTAGAACGTAATCGCATCCACCATAACATTGCCAACAATTCGGGTGGCGCGGTCATCAATGTGGATGGCACAGTCACCAGCACGAACAATATCATTTATAGCAACATTTCCGATTTTGGCACGGTATATAATGCCGGAATAATTTTTTCGGTATGGCACGATACCGTTGTCAGCAATACTGCTACCATCACCGGTGGGGGACTTTTTAATGCCAGTCCCATTTCATACACATTAAAAATCACCAACAGCATTGTGATGAGCAATGTCAATGGTGGCTTCGTCAATCAGGGCACTGCCACCGCCGACCATAACGCCATTCAGGGCAATACCGGCGGCGATGCCATCGGCGTGACGGTGACGAACGCGGTTTCCGGCGCGGCGAATTTTGTTGACCCGGCGAACGGTGATTTCCATCTGCAATCCGGCGCGGCGCTGATTGACGCGGGCACGTCAAGTACCCCTGTGACCATCGATATCGACGCAGAGCCGCGCCCATCGCCATACACCCCGGCGCGCGGTTTCGATTTGGGGGCGGATGAAGTTTACGGTAGCGGCACATGTTACGCTCGCTTGAACGATGGTCAAATGTATATCAATCCGCAGACGGCGGTGAATGATGCCGCGCCGGGCGATACAGTAAAACTGGCGGGCACGTGCGACCACACCGATACCGGTGCTTCAGCCACAGTGTTGACCATCACCCAATCAATCACCGTGCAGGGGGGATACACGCTGACCAACTGGACGGCTCGCACATTTGGACCCACTACCCTTGATGGCAGCGGCGTGTCGCAAGGGTTGGCAATTACCGGCAGCGCCATCACCCCCACCATTGACGGGCTGCACATCACCGGGGCGACGGGCAATGGCGTTACCATCGGTGGCGGGGCACAGCCGACCGTGCAAAACAACGTCATTTTCAGCAACGGCGGCGACGGTATCGCCACGGCGGGGCAGAGTGTGTTGCGCCACAACACCCTTTACGGTAACACCGGCAGCGGCATCAGCAGCAGCGGCACGCCGACCATCGCCAACAATCTCATCATCAATAACGGCACGGGCATTTCCGGCACGGCGAACCTGACCGTGTTCGGCAACGACCTTTTCGGCAATACCGCGGCAGTCGGCGGGGCGATGACCGACCCCGTCGGCGTGAATGGCAACATTACCGCCAACCCGTCATTTGTGGATGCGGCGGGCGGCAATTTCCACCTGAACATCAATTCACCGGTGCTGGGCTATGCCGATGACGCTTTCGCCGCGCCTGCCGATTTTGAGGGCGATTCGCGCCCGCAGGGACAGCACAGCGACATCGGTGCGGATGAAGCCACCACCTTCCCCGATGTTCATTTTGTGGCGGATGGCGCGCAAACCGGCGAAGCCGGCGGCGCGGCGGTGGTCTATTCGCACCAATTGACCAATATGGGTTCCATCGCTGACACTTTCGACATCACGTTCACCAATTTTTCCACATGGACGGTGACGGTTGTGCCCAGCGGTACGGTTTCGCTGGGCAGCGGCGCGAGCCAATCCGTGCAGGTGACGGTGTGGGTTCCCACCGGAACCCCGCCCGGCACCGCGAAAGATGTGGTCATCACCGCCACATCGCAGACCAATGGCGCGGTGTTCGGCACGGTACGCGATACCACCACCGCGCGCATCCATCCCGGCGCGGATTTTACCCCGGCGTATACCGACTATGTTGACCCCGGCAAATCGGTCATTCTGACGCACGTGCTGACCAACACCGGCAATTACACCGACTCGTTTGTGTTGACGCTAACCTACGACCCCGCAAACCTCACCGGCGACAGTTGGGGCATACTGCTACCGTCCGCGCCGTACACCGAAACCGTGGCGGCGGGTCCGTACACCTACACGCTGGCACAGGGCACGGCGATGACCGTGCGCGCCGTGGTCACTGTGCCGCAATATGCGGCGGCGGATTTGGAAAATACCTTTTTCCTGCACGCCGAATCGCAGGCAGACCAGGGCGGCGCGCCGCACTTTACCACCGCCACCACCGACACCATCATCGCCAACGCCATTTCCGGCGACCGGTATATCAGCTCCGGCGGCAACGACAATACCCCGCCGAATAACTGCACCGTATCAACCCAACCGTGCGCCACCATCAAACGCGGGTTGGAAACCGTTTCCATCGGCAATACGGTTAAAGTGGCGCAGGGCACATACACCGAAAACAATCTGCGGCTCAACGGCGACATCACCCTGCAGGGCGGCTGGGATGGCACAGATTTTGCCACCCGCAGCGCAAACCCCACGTTGACGGTCATTGACGGTCAGCACACCGACCGCGTGCTGTGGGTGCTGAACGGCAATCCCACCATCGAAGGGTTCACCATCCGCAACGGGACTATCAGCGCGCGCGGCGGGGGGCTGTATATTGACGGCAGCGCATCGCCGACGGTGAACGGCAACATTTTCCGCCAGAATACTGCCAGCAGCGGCGGGGGCGGCATCGCCGTGAACAGCGGACAGCCGCTCATTAAAAATAACGTGCTGTTTGAAAACACCGCCAATTTTGGCGGGGGAATATACATCGCCACCGGCAACGGGCAATTGCTGAACAATACCATCATCAGCAATACCGTTTCCGGTTATGGCGGCGGGGTGTATAACGGCAGCGGCAGCACCATTATTTCCAATACGATTGTTGCCAGCAATACCGCAGCCATTCGCGGCGGCGGCGTGTACAATGCCGGTGGCAGCACTTTAATGGACTATAACGACTTCTTTGGCAATAGCGCGCCGGTGTATGCCGACAGCAATACCGGCACAGGCAGTCATTCGCTGGCAGTGGAACCCGATTTGGCGGACATCGCCAATTTGGATTTCCATGTGAATGTCGGTTCGCCACTGGTAGATACCGGCGACCCGAACAGCGGCAATTTCATTGATTTTGAAGGGGACATCCGCCCGGTGGACCAGGGGTTCGACATTGGCGCGGACGAGCTGGCGGGTTGTCTGGCGCAAATTGAGCGCACCGGACAGATTTTTGGCAATGTGCAGCAAGCGGTGGATACTGCCATCAGCGGCGATACCGTGCGGCTCAGCGGATACTGCCGCGGGGTGCATCCCATCACCATCGGCGCGCAAACCATCAGCCAAACGGTGCATCTCACCAAAGCGGTCAATTTGCAGGGTGGATGGAACAGCCAATTCAACCGGCAAGACCAGCCGAATGTCACCTTCGATGCGGAAAATCTGGGACGCACGCTGTTTATCAGCGGTACGGTCAGCCCGGTCATCGAGCGGGTAACATTCGTCAACGGCGATGCCAGCGGGTTGGGCGGCAGTCCATCCGGCGCAGATGCGGGCGGCGCGGTCTACATTTTCGATGGCGCACCACATTTCGAGCGGTCATTCTTCCAACAAAGCGCCGCCGACATCGGCGGCGGGGTGTACAACCGCAGCGGCAATCCCGTTTTTACCGGCGATAAAGCCAATGGATACTTCAATCGCATATTGAGCAACACCGTCACGCTCAACGGCGGCGGCTTTTATAACGAAACGGGCAATCCGCAATTTGATAACACGCTCATCTTTGAAAATAGGGCGGTCAACGGCGGTGGATTCTATAATGCCGCCGGGACCCCCCATTTCGACCGCGATAACAACCACATTTACCTGAATCACGCTTCGCTGGACGGCGGCGGATTTTTCAACGCGGATGGCGGTCCCATCTTCAACGCCGATGGGATCTATCAAAACAATGCGGGGCGGTATGGCGGCGCATTTTACAATCGCAGCGGGCAAGTGTTCACCATTACCAATATGCTGGTGTACAGCAACACTGCCACCAGCAACGGCGGCGCATTCTACAATTACACCGGCAGTCCGTTGGTATGGAATGTGACCGTGGCGCAAAATAGCGCAGGCAGCAACGGCGGCGGCTGGTACAATCGCGCCGGAACGCCACAGGTTATCAATACCATTTTTGCCGAAAACAGCGCCTCGGCGGGCGGCGGCATTTATGATTTGAACCAGGGCACGGTGCGCCGCAACAACGATGTCTTCAACAATACCGGCGGCAATTACGGCAACATCGGCGCGGCAACGGGCAGCATTGCCGCCGACCCGCTGTTCGTAGACCCCAGCAGCGGTGATTTCCACCTGCTCGACGGGTCACCGGCAATTGATACCGCCGACCCGAGTACGTGGGTGCTGTCTGATATTGATGGCAATGTGCGCCCCAGCGACCAGGGGTTTGATATTGGTGCAGACGAGTTTAACGAATGTTTTGCTATCATCAATAGTGATATGTCGCATATTTACGGCAGTATTCAATCTGCGCTGAACGCCAGTACCGGCACATCTGATGTCATTAAAGTGGCGGGACACTGTCGCGGCATTCAAGCCCAATGGGGCACGGATGCCACCGTTTTTGTGGACAAATCGCGCACCATTCAGGGCGGCTGGCGCACCGATTTTAGCGCGCAGGATGGCATTACCAGCGTAGATGCCGGTTTCCGCGGACACGTTTTCTATATTGTGGATGGTGTATCGCCGACTATTGAAAATTTCAACATCATTCACGGCGATGGCGGCGCGATTTACAATTTGAGCGCCGCATCGCCCACCGTGCGCCAAAACCGCATTTACAGTAACACGGGCACCACCGGCGCAGCAATTTTTAACGCCGGGGGAAATCTCATCGCGGATAGCAACCGCATTTTCACCAACACCGCCACCATCGGCGCGGCATTTTACAGCAACGGCGGCGACCCTGCCCTGCAAAATAATTTCATTTACGAAAACCACACCACCGACAGCAGCGAAGGCGGCGCGGTGTATATCGCGGCAGGGAGTGCGCGGGTGTGGCACAATACCCTAGTTGCCAACGCCGCCGACAGCGGTCTCGGCGCGGGGGTGTATCGCGCGGGCGGCGTGCCGGATATTCGCAACAATATCGTCATTGACAGCATCGGCAGCGCCATGCACAACGGCGGCGGTGCGGGTGCTTTCGGCTATAACCTTTTTGCCGATAACAGCGGCGGCGACGGCACACTCTCTGCCGCCACCGACCTGCACACGCGCCCCACATTTGTGGACGCGGTTGGGTTCGATTTCCATCTGGACAACGCCAGCGCGGGCATTGACGGCGGCGACCCGGCGCTCTTCGGGCTGTTGTTGGCAGATATGGACGGCGACATTCGCCCGTCAAATCAGGGGATGGACATCGGCGCGG
Organism: uncultured Anaerolineaceae bacterium; assembly: GCA_964480075.1. Taxonomy (GTDB): domain Bacteria; phylum Chloroflexota; class Anaerolineae; order 4572-78; family 4572-78; genus JANTHQ01. Next base: position 3,042 of record CAYZQQ010000041.1, on the reverse strand, counting down.
ATGAGATTGGCGGTTGTTTCGCCCGCATTAACGAAGTTCCGCCGATTTATGGCAATCCGCAATATGCGGTCAGTCTCGCCACCAGCGGGGATATTCTGGATGTGGCGGGAACCTGCACGGGAGTGAACACCAACGGCGGCAGCAGCCAAAACCTGTTCATTAACAAAAATATCACCGTGCGCGGCGGCTGGGAAATTGATTTCAGCGCGCGCGACACCTTCACCACACTGGATGCCGGTGGCGGCGGGCGCGGCGTCACGCTGAATATCAGCGGCGGCACACCGGTGCTTGACCGTTTCCGCATCATCAATAGCGCGAACGGCGCGGTAGTCAATGTAAATACCAACGGCACGGCGCAAAATAACGTGCTGTATCAAAATACGGCTGTCAACGGCGCGGGATTGGTCAACAGTGGCGGCAATTTGCAATTCTGGCACAACACCGTGTTCAGCAATACCGCCAGCGGCAACGGCGGCGGGGCGTATGTTTCGGCGGGCAATCCGGTCATTCACAACAATATTTTCGCCAAAAACAGCGCAACAAGCGGCAGCGCCGTGTTTGTGGCGGGCGGCACACCGAGCGTGGATTTCAACAATACATGGCTGAACAGCGGCGCGAATTACGGCGGTATCAGCGCGGGCGCAAACGATATAACCGACACCGACCCGCTGTTTGTGAGCCAAAACCCCGCCGACGGCACGTTTATGAAATTAACCAAACTATCGCCGGTGATTGACGCGGGTGACCCCGCGTCATCGGTGGGCGATGATTTTGAAAGCCAAGTGCGCCCCAGCAATTTGGGCTTCGATATGGGTGTGGATGAATATGCCGTCTGTCTGGCAAAAATTGTTTCTACCGGCACAATCTTTGGACACCCGCAGGATGCCGTCGATGCCGCCACCGCCGGTGATGTCATTGACGTGGCGGGTGAGTGCCAAATTCGCGCGGGCGAGAATCAAGTGGTGCTGGTTGATAAAAACCTCACCTTTAGCGGCGGGTGGGATGAAACCTTCGGTACCCAAGACCCGTTGACCCCGGCGGTACTGCGCGCCACCAGCGCCATAACCAGCGGGCGGGTAGCCGTGGTCAACAGCGGCGTCACCGCCTCGTTTGAGATGTTCACTCTGCGCGACGGCACGGCAGACAACGGTGGCGCAATTTCCAACGCCGGCACGCTTCATCTGCTTGACCCGATGACGATTATCAGCAATACCGCCACGGCAAATGGCGGCGCAATTTACAATACCGGCACCCTCTATCTCACCGATGACGGCAGCAACGATGGCGTGTTCATCAGTTTTAACACCGCGGCAACCGGCGGCGCCATTTACAACACCGGCACCATCGAAACCACCGGCGTAGAAGCGCCATCGAGCAATACGGCGCTCACCGGCAACGGCGGCGGCATCTACAATAGTGGTGGCTCACTGAACATGCACAACGGGCTGGTGTCATCGAACAGCGCACCGACGGGCGCGGGCGGCGGTATTTTCAACACGGCGACCGGCGTCATTTCGCTGACCAACGTTTTTGTCGGGTTTAATACCGCCAACGGCGACGGCGGCGGGGTATACAATAACGGCGCGCTCGATATGAATTTCAACACACTCCGCAGCAACGTCAGTGCCGGAAACGGCGGGGCGGTTTTCGATGGCGGCACGATGACACTGGCAAATTCCGTTGTTTACAGCAACAGCGCCGCCACTGCCGGAGACATCAGCGGGTCGCCCAGCATCAATTACACCGATTTTTTCGCCAACGCGCCGACCGGTATTGCAAGTTGCCCCAACTGCCGGTTTGACCAAGACCCATTGCTGTCCGCCCTTGGCTGGGTTCCCGCCAACATTTCCCCGGTGATTGACACCGCCGACCCCACCGGCACGCTCACCGATGATTGCTGCGGCGACGGTCGTCCGCACAATGCCGGATTTGACCGTGGCATGTACGAAGTGGCGCTCGTCCGCACGGCGGAATTTACCCACGATTTGGAAGGCTCCACCGTATCGGGCGACAGCCCCACCACGGTGCATACCAAATACGCCGACCCCGGCACAACCATCACCTTCACCCAGCGACTGAAAAATACCGGCACCGTTACCGACACATTCGATATCGGCATTGCCAGCAGTAGTCAGGGCTGGTCGGCGCTGGTATCATCGCCGGTGGTGACGCTGGCGCACAATGCCATCACCGACGTGCGGGTGGCAGTCACGGTGCCGCCGAATGCGCTCGGCGGCGACATTGATACTTCGGTCATCACCGCCACATCCCGCCTATCACGGCTCGATGCCGCATTCGGCGCATCGTCCGAAGGCAGATTCACCATCCAACTCACCGACCGCACCATCGTCAATGAAATTGTCGATTTCCGCATCAGCAGCAACACCGGCATCGGTGCACCCGGCGAAACCATCACCTACACCCATATTGTCACCAACGCGGGGAACGTGTCGGACACGCTGGACATTTTCCTCGACCCGCAGTATGCCGATATAGCGCTGGTCAGTCCGCCGACGCTCACCGTGCCCATCAGCGACACCCGTCTGCTGACCGTCACCATCACCCTGCCCGACTGGATTGCCGGCGGCATTGACGATACCGGCTATGTCATCATCCGTCCGCAAAATTATCCCGCTGCGGAAACCGCGGGCGCAGATACCACCGCCATCAGTACCACCACCGGCACGCGGTATGTCAGTTTGACCGGCAATGACGGCGACAACAGCCCCGATGAAACGGTGAAATGGAACAACTGCACCAACCCGACCGTTTCGGCGTGCCGCACATTTGCCCACGCGCTGGCGCAAGCCGCACCGGGCGATACCATTGCTGTGGCAGCGGGTACATACACTCGAACCATCACCGCCACCGTCGGCAGCGACACCGTCAGCCAGATTTTGTATCTGGATAAACCGCTCACCGTGCGCGGCGGGTTCTCCACCGTCGATTGGACGACTTCCCTGCCGCAAACCACCCCCACCATTTTGCAACCGAGTTCCGGGCGCGGGGTGTTCATCACCGGCACAAATGCCATCACCCTAG
>CAYZQQ010000040.1:2595-15039 GCA_964480075.1 uncultured Anaerolineaceae bacterium | reverse complement strand
CGGGTTGGTGCTGATTCAAATATTCGCGGTTATGTTCAAAATTCTTCCTGCCAGCGCGTCTGCCATCGAACCGAATATGAGTTTCGGGGCAGCCGTGCCGTATATGATTTTGCCCGCCATCACCGCAACGCTGGTACTGCTGGCATACATCTCCCGGCTCACACGAGCAGGCGTCATTGAAGAATTGAAAAAGCCATACGTCCGCACGGCAACGCTGAAAGGATTGCCCCGCCGGGTCATCATCATCAAACACGTGTTGCGAAATGCGCTGTTGCCCACCATCACCATTATTGCCATCAGCTTCGGCTGGCTCATTGGCGGGCTGATTGTTATTGAAAATGTGTTCAACTTTCCGGGATTGGGGCGGTTGATGGTTTTTGCTATCGACCGCCGAGACTTGCCGATGTTGCAAGCGGTTACCATGGTCATTGTTATTGGGGTGGTGCTGGCAAACCTCGCCGCAGATTTATTGTATGCGTATCTCAATCCGCGCATTCGGCTGGGAAAGTAGGTAATTTTCTCCGTTGGGGGTTGTCATTCATCCCCCAATCGGAGTATAATGAAAAGAGTCAAAAATCCATAATACGCCACACGAGGAGCCAAAAATGCCGGAAGACCGCAAATATCCAAATGCCAGTTTGTACGTGTTGGTTTTAGCCGCAGAAGAAGTAATGGGGAAAAACGGGCTGTCCGCCGTACTGAGACAGGGCGGATTGAGTATTTTGACAAAAAAGCGCCCCCCCAATAATTTGGAGCAGCAGGTGCCATTCAGTTTGTACGGCAAAGTGCAGCAGGCAATTGAAGATTTTTACGGCGCGCGCGGCGCGCGGGCTATTTTAACCCGGGTGGGGCGGGCATTGTTTCGATACACACTGCACGAGCAATCGGCGTTGCTGGGATTTGCATCGCTGGCGTTAAAAGCTTTGCCGCAAAACGCTCGCGCCAAACTTATCTTAAATAAAATTGTCAAAGCAAGTGTAGAAGAGTTGGATATGCCCGGCGAGATGCACGACACCGATGATGCGTTCATCATCACCCGTACTGCTTGCCCGTGTCAATTTCGGCAACGAGACGACACCGGCGGCGTGTGCGACCATGTCACCATCGGCACATTTCAAGAAGCGCTCAAATGGGCAACCGGCAAAAATTATCGGGTGTATCAGACCAAATGCCTTAATCTGGGCGACCCGATTGACGAATTTATTGTGGAAAAAACACCGATGGAAGACTAATTATGATTGCCAGAATTTGGCACGGACGCACAGAAATTGAAGGCTACGAAGCCTACACGGAATTTCTGAAAGAAAAAGCCATCCCGGATTATCAGGGTACGCCCGGGTTCATCAAACTGATTTTCCTGCGCACCATTAAAGATGGCGCGGGGCATTTCACACTGATTACGTTTTGGGAAACTCTGGAAGTCGTCAAAAATTTCGCCGGAGAAGACTTTGAAAAGGCGAAATACTATCCGGAAGATAATGATTTTCTACTGGAATTTGAAGAAACCGTAACGCACCACGAAGTTTTCGCCGGGTAAATTTATACCGCAAACCCATCATACACTGCCAGCAACTTTTGCGCCGCGCGTTTCCATGTGAATTGCGCGGCGCGTTCGATTCCACGGGCGATATATCGTGCGCGTAATTCACCATCGGCATACACCGACACCAGCGCTTGTGCCAGCGCGGCGCTGTCATTCGCGTTAACCAGCCGTACCGCATCGCCGCCAATGTCCGGCAGCGATGAATTATCGGCGGTGATGACCGGTGTGCCGCACGCCATCGCCTCCAAAATGGGGATGCCGAACCCTTCATAAAAAGATGGATACGCGAAAACCCGCGCCATGCTGTACAGCACGGGCAAATCGTCATCTGCCACAAAGCCAATTAAATGGATGCGCTCCCGCGCGGGCGAAGCCTCTGCCGCCGCGAAAATCGGCTCATACAGCCAGCCTTTCCCCCCGGCGATGACCAAATGCAATTCGGGGGCATCGGCGGCAATTTGAGTGAAAGCGGCAATCAACCCCGTAAAATTTTTGCGCGGTTCCAGCGTGCCCACCCCCAGCACAAAATTTTCGGGCAGATTGTATTTTCGGCGCACCGTCACCAGCACCGATTCATCGGTAACGGGATGGAATCGCGGTTCCACCCCCGCACCCACCACCGTGATTTTTTTGGCGGGAACGTGCAGCAATTCCTGCAAATCACGGCTGGTGCTCTCCGAATCTGCCAGCACGTGCGCGGCGCGCGCCACACTTTTCGGCACCACCCGCAGCAGCCAATCGCGCAGTTTGGGCAATGCACCATCGGGATGTTTCATAAATGACAAATCATGCACGGTGAGCAGACCCGGCGCAGATGCCAGCGGCGGCAGCACAAAATCAGGCGAGTGAAACAGGTCGAATCGCCCCGCCCAGCGGTCAATCCACAGCGGCAAATTAGCGCGATACCACAAAATAGTGAGCCACCGTTCGGAGAACGGCAGCACTTTCACCGAGAAATTTTCAGGGAATGAGGGAAGATTTTCCAGCGGAGAATCGTTGCTGACCACCAGCGTGTACCGGTGCGGCGAATCGAGTTTCGCCAGCGCCGAGACAATATCACGGGTATATCGCCCAATACCCGCACGCTGTTTCAGTGCGGGAGTGTACCAAATGCCAATATGCATCTCATAATCCGCGATAGGTCCACAATCGGTTTGCGCCAAAATTCCAAAAGAGAATAATACCGATAGCCGTCGCTTTGGCTAGCTGCACGGCGACGTTGACCGAGAAGTAATTTTCGTAAAAATAGTGGTCGGTAACAAAAAAGATGCCGGTGTTGATAACCAAGCCAATTAAATTGACGATGGTAAATTGCACCAGTTGGGTGGTTCGGTTTCGTTGACGCGATTCGGGGAAAGTCCACAATCGGTTCCACACAAAATTGCTCAAAATTGCCAAACTGGTGGAGGTGATGTTCGCAAGAATTTTGCCTTGCGGGCTACTCCATCCCACCATAAAAATGAGTATGTTCAGCACGCCAAAATCTATAACCGAACCGATGGCGCCGACAACGCCAAATTTTATAAACCGTTTCAACTCTTTTCGTTTGCGCGGACTATCCAAAACCGCAGTGACAATAGACATCAATTTTAACTCCAAAGACGAGCACAAAACTCCAAATTATGCGCGACGCTTTTGCTGCGCCGCAATGACGGTAATTAAACCAAAAATGATGGCAATATGCAAATACATTCCCTGCACATATAAATTGTCAAACAGGTTGTGCGTGTGTAAATGGGCGAAAATACCAATGCCGCCGACAATTGCCGCCCGCTGAAACCCGGATGCGCGCCGCCATCTCCACAGCGCAAAACCAAAAACCCACACCCACATTGCCATATATCCCAGCAGCCCGACCAACCCCGTTTCTGCGCCGATGTTCAGCAGGTAATTGTGTGCGTGTCCCAGCGCTTCTGTCCAGCGTCCGACGGCATACGCGCCATACACGGCGGCATAATTGCCAAATCCCACGCCGAACCACAAATGGTCGCGCCACATGCCGCGCGCGGCTTGCCAGTGCGCCAGCCGTTCGATGGCGGCAAAATTGGCATCGGTGATGGCGATGGCGGATACATCCGACACGCCGATATACGGCAATACATCTGCAAAACGTTGCACGATGGTGGGGGGGACAAGCGCCAATCCGCCCAGCGACACAAACAGCGCGCCGCCGATGAGCGCGGTCACCAGCGCAATTGTCCATCGTCCGCCCATCAGCAGGATGACAACGGTGGCAGCCACGGCAAAACCGAGCATACCGCCGCGCGATTGGCTGGCAAACAATCCTGCCAGCAGTATCGCCAGCGAACCGCCGGAAAGGGTCAACCAGAAAACAGCCCGGGTTGTTTTCCGGCGAAATTCACCCACTGCCCACAAAAATATCGCCAGCGCCAACGGCAATACCAACCCCAAATATCCGGCAAATGGATTCGGTTGGCGAAATGTGCCATAAGCCCGCAAAAATTTTCCCCCGAAAAGTAAGAATCCGGCAGGTCCCACTTTGAAAACAAATTGATACACGCCGAGTGCTGCTTCTGCCGCCCCCGCCAACAGCAGCGCACCCACCAGCCAACGGGTATCCGCGGCGGTAAAATTGGCGGCGATGAACAGCATCAGCACCAGCATTTCCAGCCATTTTGCGGTTTCGGACAGCGTGGCAGAGAACGATAGCGCGCCGAGCCAACTGACAGAAACTGCCGCCAAAAAGAGCAGAATCGGATAGAGCAGTGGCGGGTAGGGAATGATTATTTCTCGCTGTGCCGCCATCTTCAGTATCCATGCGCCGAGCGTTAATGCCAACAGCCCTTCCATGATGCCCACGTTTGCCCCGCCGATGCTCATCTGAAAGAGCGAGCTGAACGGAATGGCAAAAATCAGGGCATACAACCCCAGTTTGGGGCGCACCAGCGCCACCGTCACGCCGATGACGGCGACAACGGCAACCGCCGCCAATTTTAGCGGCAGTATCGCCAGCGTGATGGCTATCGCAGCGATGATGGCGGGGAGGGCAAGCGCGTTCAGTTTGGGGAGGATGTGATTTACGGTCATTGGTTAAAAAATAGTCCACAGATGGCACAGATTTTTCGGATTCTTACGGATGGAGAACTGTCATTGCTTCGCCTTCGCAATATACCTTAATGTCATTCCCGTTTTCGCGGGAATGACATCCGACCCTATAAAAAATCAGCGAAAATCCGTTTCATCTGCGTTCTTTTGTGGAATTAACAAATTAGCGAATTGCCAACCGCCGGGCAAAATCGGGGATGGTTTTTTGCAAGCCTTCTTCCAGCGAAAATTGCGGCTCCCAACCCAGAATGCGTCTGGCTTTGCCAATGTCGGGGCGGCGAACTTTGGGGTCGTCTTTGGTGCGCTCATCTTTTGGCTGCACCATGACAATTTCTGAAGAACTGCGGGTGGCATTCACAACATGTTTGGCAAATTGCAGGATGGTCATTTCCACGGGGTTGCCAATGTTTACCGGCTCAACTTCATCGGAATTGAGCAGGCGATAAATGCCTTCCACTAAATCGCTGACATAGCAGAATGAGCGCGTCTGCGAACCGTCGCCGTACACCGTGAGCGGTTTGCCGGTGAGCGCCTGCGCGATAAAATTTGGCACCACACGCCCGTCACCGAGCCGCATACGGGGCCCATAGGTATTGAAGATGCGCACAATTCGGGTATCAACGCCGTGATAGCGGTGGTATGCCATGGTCAACGCTTCGGCGAACCGTTTGGCTTCATCGTACACACCGCGCGGACCGATAGGGTTGACGTTACCCCAATAGTCTTCGGTTTGGGGGTGAACCAGCGGGTCGCCATAAGTTTCGGAAGTAGAGGCGAGCAGGAATCGCGCGCCTTTGGCTTTTGCCAAACCGAGCGCTTTGTGCGTACCCAGCGCTCCGACTTTCATCGTTTGGATGGGTAATTCCAAATAGTCAATCGGGCTGGCAGGCGACGCAAAATGCAAAATAGCATCCAAATCACCTGCCACATAAATAAATTCCGTTACATCGTGTTTGATAAACTTAAAGTGGGGATTGCCTGCCAGATGAGCAATATTGTCAGTTGAGCCGGTAATGAGGTTATCCATGGCGATAACCGTGTGCCCTTCTGCCAAAAAGCGGTCGCACAGATGCGAACCGAGAAACCCCGCCCCACCGGTAATGAGTACGCGCATAAAATTTCTCCTTTGCTACATTGCTATTCGTTGTTTCCCATAAATTATAAGTCAATCGCTCGTTTGGAGCAATGCGCCCAGCAGTTTTAGGGCAACACGCCAATGTAAAAATATTTTAACCCCAGCTTAACCAATCCTTAACACGCCCTTAAAACATTCTTTACATTGCATCACTATTATGTGTCTAGTTTTTATTAACATCAAAGGTATCTTCTCAATAATTCAGGGTAGGGACAGCCCAATGGGCTGTCCCTACGAGAAAAACACACTACTTTGCCCCGATATTTTGAGAAGATACCATCAAAGCATATCAAACAAGTTAGAGGAGTTTAATTAATGACTGTCAAAAAAACCGTTTTTCTACTGATTAGTATCATAATTACCGCCACATTGATTGTGGGTTGCGGCTCAAGCCAAGCCGCCGCTCCCGCCGCTGCGGGAATTGCCCTCAACGGGGCGGGCGCAACCTTCCCGCTCCCCGTTTACAGCGAGTGGATCCAAATGTATAAATCCGTCCAACCCGATGTCACCCTCAATTATCAGGGTATCGGCTCCGGGGGCGGGCAAAAAGCCATTCTTGACGGCACCGTTGATTTTGCCGGGTCAGATTCGCTGCTGAAAGAGAAACAATATCAGCAAATGCCCGACCTGCAAATGCTGCCCATGCTCGCCGGTGCGGTCGTCCCCATCTTCAATATTGATGGCGTCGATTCGCTCGTTCTTGATGAGCAAACCCTCGTTGACATCTATATGGCACACATCACAAAATGGAACGCTCCGGCTATCGCCGCTCTGAACCCCGGCGTTTCTCTCCCGGATGAACCCATCACCGTTGTCCACCGCTCGGACGGCTCCGGCACCACCGAAATTTTCACCAGCTACCTCGGTGCTATCAGCGAAGCGTGGACCAACACTGTCGGTGTCGGCAAAGCGGTCGAATGGCCCGCCGACAAAATCGGGCAGGGCGTTGGTGGCAAAGGCAATCCCGGTGTGGCGCAAGCCGTTCAATCGACCCCTTTCTCCATCGGGTATGTTGAATTGGCGTATGCCAAAGCCAACAACATTCCCGCTGCCGATATGGTCAACGCCGCCGGTAACCGGGTTACCGCCAACGCCGATACCATGAAAGATGCGATGGCAGCTTTCGTCAATGCTTTCGACGAACGTCTCACCGCCGAAATCGTCAACGCCGGCGGTAAAAATTCGTGGCCCATTATGGGATATACCTACCTCGTCATCCATACATCCGAAAATCAGGATTGCAATAAAACGCACGCGCTGCTCAATTATGTTCAATGGGCTATTTCCGATACCGCTGCGGCGCAAAAAGCCGCCGACCTCGGCTACGCAACCCTCCCCGCTGCCGTCCGCACGCTGATGATGAATAAATTGCACGGTGTCACCTGTAATGGGCAGCCGGTACTGCAATAATAATTTTTCTCAATGCCTGCCCTTGAAAATTACTTCAGGGACAGGTTTTATTTCCAGTAAAATAAAACCGGACGATGGATATGGAAGAAAAAATAGCTTTATCAATAACCGAACAACTTTCTATAAATACTATCAACCGAAAGAAACTAATGGATTGGTTTCAGCATGGCGACCGCATTTGGACGGCAGCGTTATTTTGGGCATCGGCGTTGATAATTTTGTTGGTGCTGTGGATTGCTTGGCGGCTGTGGATTGAATCCGCCCCTTCCCGCATCGCCTTTGGCTGGGATTTTGTTTTGCCCTGGGTACCTTCGTCGTGGAATCCGGCATTGGATAAATTTCAGGCGTGGCCCGCAATATACGGGTCAATTGTCACCTCATTATTGGCACTCATACTGGCTGTGCCGTTCAGTTTGGGCATTGCTATTTTTTTATCGGAGTTGGCTCCGACACAATTGCGCGCCACATTAAATTATATGGTAGAGATGTTAGCCGCTGTGCCCAGTGTGGTGTACGGGTTGTGGGGAATTTACGTATTTTTACCGGTGATTGTGGCACCCATCGGGGAAATGGTCAGTGGAACTGTGGGCAAAATACCGGGGGTAAAACTCATTTTTGGGGGACCGATGCCCGCATCGGGTATCAGCCAGCTGGGAGCCGCGCTTATTTTAACCATTATGATAATTCCCACCATCGCTGCCGTGAGCCGCGATGTGCTGTCTGCCATTCCTCAAACCCAACGGGAAGCATCGCTGGCATTGGGGGCGACGCAATGGGAAACCATTTGGAAAGTGTTGCTGCCCTATGGCAGTTCCGGCATTTTGGGCGCCGTCATTCTCGGACTGGGGCGCGCCATCGGCGAAACGATGGCGGTCACTATGGTTATCGGCAATACCACCGGCGGCGGATATTCCATCCTAAAATCAGGCTACACCATGGCAAGCATTATCGCCAACGAATTTGCAGAAGCCGTGGACACATTGCACACATCCGCGCTCATAGAAATTGGGGTGGTGTTATTTGCGCTAACGCTGACCCTCAATGCGCTGGCGCGCTGGCTGGTGTGGCGGGTAAACAGACATACCATAGGAGATAGCTGATGGAACACGATTTATTTTCGCACATTGATTTGCCCCGGGTGTATCGCCGCCGCAAACGCATCAATGCTATGATGCTCGGTTTGACCGGCTTGATGCTGGCGCTGGCAATTGTTCCATTATTATGGATTATTGGCTATGTGTTCCTCAAAGGAGGCAGTCATTTAAATATAGATTTCTTCATCCATCTGCCCCAGCCGATGGGGGCTACCGGCGGCGGCGTATTGCACGCCATTGAAGGGTCGTTTATAATGGTGATACTCGCGTCCATTTTCTCTGTGCCGCCGGCGCTGCTAGCCGCATTCTATTTGACCACGTTTCCCAACGCTGCACTCTCCGGTTCCGTGCGATTTGCCACCGATTTACTGGCGGGAATGCCCTCAATCATTATCGGGCTTTTTGGCTATGCGGTCATTGTCGTCACCCAGAAACATTATTCGACATTTGCCGGCAGCGTGGTGCTCGCCATTATCATGTTGCCCGTTGTCATCCGTTCCGCTGAAGAGATGCTGAAATTGGTGCCCGCCACCTTGCGAGCAGGCTCGCTGGCGCTGGGTGCGCCGGAATGGAAAACCGCCATAAAAGTGGTGCTCCCCGCCGCCACCGAAGGCATTGTCACCGGCATTATGTTAGCCATTGCCCGTGCCACCGGTGAAACCGCGCCCCTGCTATTCACCGCATTGGGCAATGACAACTTTGAAGTTGGCAAAATTATTAAACAGGGAATTACCGGGCATCAAACTATTGGCGCGGTAATCGGGCAAATTCTCAATCAACCGGCAGATGCACTGCCGCTGACACTGTGGAAATACGCGCAACAACCGTATCCGGAGCGGGTAGAGCAGGCATGGACCATCGCGCTGGTGTTAATGCTGTTTGTGCTGGCATTGAACATTACCGCCCGGTTGTGGCTTGCCAAACGAAAAAACAGCTGCCAACGCCCATAACAATAATATCAGGAGTACCCATGAAAAATATACCAGCCACAAAAATGGAGATTCGAGACTTTTCGGTTTCTTATAGAAAATTCAAAGCGCTCAACCGGGTATCATTAACGGTATACCGCCATCGCGTCACGGCGCTCATTGGCGCCTCCGGTTGCGGAAAATCAACCTTTCTGCGCTCTTTAAATCGATTAAATGACCTTGTGCCGGGCATCGGCGTTCAGGGCGAAGTTATTTTAGATGGACAAAATATTTACGCCCCCAATCAGGACGTGGTAGACATTCGACGGCGCGTAGGAATTGTATTTCAGCGTCCCAACCCCTTTCCGATGAATATTTACGATAATGTCGCGTATGGTCCTCGATTATACGGGCTAAAGAAAAAAGCCGCATTGGATGAAATTGTAGAGAGAAGTTTGCGCGGCGCCGCGCTGTGGGATGATGTAAAAGACAAACTACACCAAAGCGGGATGGCGCTCTCCGGCGGACAGCAACAGCGATTATGCATCGCGCGCACCATCGCCATCGAACCGGAAGTTATTTTGATGGACGAACCTGCCAGCGCATTAGACCCGGTTGCTACCCTGCACATTGAAAAACTCATCAAACAATTGCGTCAACGCTTCACCATCGTTATTGTAACTCATAATATGCAGCAAGCCGCGCGAGTTTCAGATTACACCGCGTTCTTTAATATGGCGGATGACCGCGCCGGATATTTGGTGGAATACGGCGCAACCAACCAAATTTTTACCCATCCCCAAAATCAGGCAACCGAAGATTACATCACCGGACGATTCGGGTAGAATATCACCGGGCTGAAACCCAATTTTCAACATGGAGTATATTTATGTCAAAAAAGAATGTTCTCGTACTCTGCACCGGAAATTCCTGTCGCAGCCAAATGGCGGCAGGTCTCATCAACGCCCGTCTGGGCGACCGTTTTCACGCCGTTTCGGCGGGCACAAAACCAAGCGGCTATGTGCATCCCAAAGCCATTCAAGTTATGGCAGAACTGGGCATAGACATTCGCCACGGGCGGTCAAAAAGCGCCACTGAATTTTACGGACAATATTTCGATTATGTTATCACCGTGTGCGATGACGCGAAAGAAAATTGTCCCGTTTGGCTGGCGAACGCCGGATTGAAAACGCACATCAGGTTTATTGACCCCGCTGACGCCGCCGGCACAGACACAGAAATTCTAGCAGCTTTTCGCAATGTCCGTGACCAAATTGCCACCCGCGTGCTTGCTTTTTTGCAAATAAACTACCCCGCCGCAAGCAGCGGGGTATTAAAATGACATTCCATAATAAGCGGGGGTGTCCGACAACTTTTCCCTTACTTTTTGAAACATCAACAGAATCTAAAACGTATCCTTTCCCACAATTTTGCTAACAGACACCTTTTCGGTTTGGCAAACCCTAACTGAAAATCACGATTGTCTCAAATGAACAAATAACACAAATGTTCAAAATAATAGCAGAAAATATTCGTGAAATTCGTTTGTTTGTGCTATTTGTGATAAAACTTCGCTTTGTCCGAGCCAAAAATCGTGTCAAATTTAAGGGGTGTCCGTTAGTAAATCCCGCAATTACAATTGCAACTCCGGTAAAGATGTTGTATCATAACAGAAGTATTGAAACAGCGTAAAAACCGGATGGGATCAATGGCAGAAACACCCCAAGATAACCAGTGGAATTTAAAGCTATTGCACACCCTGAATGCCGCCGCCATCGCTCTGCAAAGCTCTGCGAGCACGGTTGAGGATATTTTCCGCGTTTTTGAAGCGCAGTTGGAACTGGCAGCTATGGGTGGTGTCATCGCTCTGTTGGACACCCCCGACCACTGGATGGATAACCCTGACGCCACTGCAACCGTCCTTTCAAACGCTATTTCACATCCGGTCATTCGTAAATTTGAGAAAAAACTTAACCTCTCTGCCAATCACTTAAACTTTAAACTTGCCCGCGCGACCACGATGCAAACGGTTATCCGCACCCAAAAATCCCAACTTATCGCAGATAGTCAACCGCTCACCAGCGAATATCTTCCCCAAATAGCACAACCGTTTGCCGGTATCATTGGCACCCCTTTCAAAAACATTCCCACCATCATTGCCCCTCTCTTGCGCCAAAATCGCGCCGTTGGCATACTGGCATTTACCACCCCGGGATTGACTCCGAAGGATATTCCCGCTATTGAAGCGTTTGCTCACCATATCGGCATTACGCTGGAGAACGTAACGCTCATAAAAAACCTGCGCGAGGAAATTGAACAGCGAAAACGTACCACAGCCGAGCTGCAAGCCAGCGAAACACGCTACCGGATGTTGATAGACAGCGCCCCCGTGGCAATGACCATTCACGATGGAAAAACGATGCGATTTATTAACCCGGCTCTTAAAAAGTTGCTGGGCATTGAACACGAAGAGGATGTGCTGGGACAATCAATTTGGAAATACATTTCAGCAGATTCGCTTCCGGTGACGACTCAACGCATCGCAGAAGTGGTTCAGCAAGGGTTGCCCGTTCCTCCGATGGAAGAAAAATTTATCGCGCCGGATGGCAAAGTTCTGGAAGTGGAAGCTGCCGCCACGCCCATTACTTTTGATGGCAAACCGGCATCGCTGGTGGTGTTCCACGATATTTCGCCGCAGAAACAGGCACGGCGTCAGCTTGAACATCAATTATCGCAATTAACTCTGCTAAACAAAATTGGGCAAGAAATTTCTACCATGTTCAATTTGCAACAACTATTTACCCGAACCACCCACTTGGTGCATCAAAAATTTGGGTACCACCATGTCGCTATTTTTATGCGCGATGAACAACAATCGGCGATGGTGATGCAAGCACACGCAGGGGGGTATGCCGCACTGTTTCCGCCCCACCACACGCTAAAACCTACCGAAGGGATGGTTGGTTGGGTTGTGCGGTTTAAGCAAACATTGGTTGCCAACGATGTGACACAGGAACCCAGCCATTTCAATCCCATGCCCGGTCACCCGGCAATGCAAACCCGGTCTGAGCTAGCTATCCCGCTCACCGTGAGCGGCGTTGTAGAAGGCGTTCTCGATATTCAAAGCCCGGAGCTTAACGCATTTGATGAACAACAGGTGATGGTTATGGAAACGCTGGCACAACAACTTGCCACGGCTATCGAAAATGCACGGTTTTTTGATGCCATCGCTTCAGAATTGACCGAACGCAAACGCGCCGAAGCCTCACTGCGCCAAAGCAACCACGA
>CAYZQQ010000040.1:0-2495 GCA_964480075.1 uncultured Anaerolineaceae bacterium | reverse complement strand
CAGAATTGACCGAACGCAAACGCGCCGAAGCCTCACTGCGCCAAAGCAACCACGAATTGCGCCTGCTAAACAAAATTATCAGCGCCACCGTCTCGTCGCCCAAGTTATCCGATGCATTAGAAGTGCTGTGCCGAGAATTTGCTATCGCCTTAAATGTTGCATGGGCTGGGGTTATCACCGTTGCCCGCAATTACAAATCGGGCACAGTTGTCGCTGCGCACCAATTAGACCGGCAAGAAACCCATATCCCTTCCGGCACCCATATTCAGTTTCCCAAACCGGTTTGGGGATGGCTGCAAAACCCGCGTTCGGTCACGCTCGCCAATGTTGAATCATCGCAGGAGCTTTCTGACCTGTTTCCGGCGATATCACAATTAAAACAGAACCTGTGGACGCTATTTGTGCCCATTATGGACGGCGAGCACACGGTGGGCATTTTGGCGACAGGGTCTCTGACAGCCCGTCAATATTCCAATGCAGATATTGCGCTGGCAGAGCGCGTCGGCGAGCAGCTGGCGGGGATTATGGCGCGTATGCAATTAGAGCGCACTCGTGAGCGGCTCACTGCCGCCATTGAACAATCAACTGAAGCGGTGCTCATCACCGATAAAGCCGGTAGGATAATATACGCTAACGCCGCCTTTTCTGGAATGTCGGGATATACTGCCGCTGAAATTTTGGGAACTGTCCCCATTCGATTGGCAAAAACGGATATTACGCTGCGAACCATCAGCGAGGCGTTGCTCATCAATAAAACGTGGCAGGGGAACATTGAAATTCAAACGAAAACCGGCGGCAGTTTTACCGGAGAAACGGTAATTATGCCCATTAAGACCGCCGAAAAAGCCCCCCGAAATTATGTCATTACCCTCCGCGATATTACCCGGCAATTGGCGCTGGAAGAGCAATTGCGTCAATCGCAAAAATTAAAGGCGGTGGGGCAATTGGCAGCGGGTATCGCTCATGATTTTAACAACCTGCTGACAGCCGTCAACGGGTTTTCTGAACTGCTGCTGGAACGGGTCACATTCGGGTCACTGGAACATGAATACGTGTTACAGATTTTAGAATCGGGGAATCGTGCCGCCAAATTGGTGCGGCAGATGCTGGCATTTAGCCGCAAACAGCTCATTTCGCCAAAAGTATTGAACCTCAATCAGGTAATTTTGGATATGGAAACGATGTTGCGGCGGGTTATTGGCGCGCACATTGCCATCAAGATGGATTTAACCCCGAATATATTCCCGCTAAAACTTGACGCAACCCAAATTGAACAGATAATCATCAACCTCGCCGTGAACGCGCAAGATGCGATGCCGAACGGGGGAACGCTGCACATCAGCACCGCAAATGTGCTTCTGTCGCCGGAATATACGGCGACCCATCCCGATATTGAGCCGGGCGAATTTGTGTGTCTCACAGTTACAGACACCGGCAAAGGGATTGCTCCGGATGTGCTGGCACACATTTTTGAGCCATTTTTCACCACAAAAGAAGTGGGAAAAGGCACCGGGCTGGGATTAGCCACCGTGTATGGCGTCATCAAGCAAAACAAGGGACACATTGACGTAACCAGCACAGAGGGGAAAGGAACAACCTTTTACATTTATCTGCCACGCACATTTGATGCGGCTGCTTCGCCACAGATGGAAGTGCCATCCGATATGCCCAGCGGTAAAGAAACCATTTTGCTGGTAGAAGACAGCCCACACGTTCTTGATTTGGCACAAACCATTTTGTTGGAATTGGGATACACTGTTTACAGTTCTGAAACCGCCGAACAAGCCATTGAACGCGCCCGACAGCTTGAGAAACCGGTGGATTTACTGGTAACCGACGTGATGCTGCCCCGGATGAACGGCTTCATTCTGGCATCGGCGATACAGCAATTGTATCCGGCGATAAAAATATTGTATACATCGGGGTACGATAAAGCGTCGCTGCCCATAAATATTGAAACGCTGGATAACGGCGCGGGTTTTTTGCAAAAGCCGTTCACCGCCAGCCAAATGGCGCAACTTGTGCGAGAAATTCTCGACCAACAGCCGCTACCCCAATAATTGTTGCACAATCGTCCGCAACGCGCCCACCGAATAATGTGCTTTCCCCAGCTGAAAATTCCGCTCCACCACCGATTGCCGCCGCGCGTCATCGGTGAGCAGTGATACCGCATCAGCAACAGCAGATTGCATTACGGCGGGCGCAACCTGCGCCAACCCGAATTTATCGCGCCCCGCTAATTTTGTGCCCAGCGAAACCACCTTGAACCCACGGGGCGCAATATCTGCCCGATACACCGGATATTCAAACAGCATTATCGGTAATTTTGCCCGCAATGCTTCCAAAAGCTGATTGCCCCAGCCTTCCCACAAACTGGGATACGTGACAAAATCGGCGAAAACATAAGTATCCCACAGCGAATAAATTTTCTTCCCAGCTCGAAATTGACGGTCGCCCGCCACCTTATCGCCGATGAAAATCGCATCCACCCCGGC
>CAYZQQ010000039.1:0-15095 GCA_964480075.1 uncultured Anaerolineaceae bacterium | reverse complement strand
TGTCGTTGGCGCGCTCAACCGTCAGGTTGAGGATAAGATTAATTGGACTGAGATGGCAGACCTCGAAACGGTCGGTATCGACGAGATAGCGCTGAAAAAGGGACATAAAGACTATGCCGCAAATGTGAGTGGTCGTCAGTCCAATGGGCAGGTGGGTGTGCTCGCCGTGCTCCCCGATCGAAGAAGAAGACGGTTAGGGCGTTTCTAGAGCAGATTCCCGTCGAGTTACGGTGGACGATTGCGTATTTCACCACCGATATGTGGGAAGGCTACCTCAAGGCTATCGAGAAATATATAGCGGCATACAACGACCTTGAAGCCGGACTGGTCATCGATCGTTTTCACATTGCCCAGCACTATCGCGCTGATTTTGACCGGTTGCGCAAACAGGAATCCAAACGGATGAAAAAGGAATTGCCCCCGGCAATCTATCAGCGGGATTGCAAAGGGACCCTGTGGCTCTTACGTAAAAATCATACGACGCTCAATGATGATGAGCGAGCTCACCTGCGTTGCTTGATGGCTCATTCAGCGCAACTTCATCAAGCCTATCCCTTTCGCGAAGAACTGACGGCTATCTTCAATCAAGCTCAAGCCCGGCAAGAGGGGGAACATCGGCTCATCCGGTGGGTCAAAAAAGTTCAACGCAGTGACCTTGATTGTTTCGATGGCTTTATCAAAACCTTGACCGGTTATTGGCAACCGATACTGAATTACTTTGCAGACCGTGTCAGCAGCGGTTTTGTTGAAGGTCTCAACAACAAGCTCAAAACCGTTAAACGACGCTGTTATGGGATCAAGAAAGTATCTACTTTATTTCAACGTCTTTGGCTCGATTTGGAGGGACGTCACAGGTTTTTCTTGTCAACCCCCTGAATTCCAAAAGAGCCGAATTTTTTCGAGCGCATATCATTCCGGATAATTTCCTGCGGAAATTATCCGGAATCCATACCACAAACAGATGGATTCCCGTTTTCGCGGGAATGACATTGATGAATATATACTCCGAACGGGCAAAAATTGAACTTTTCACTTGACGTGATATACTTACCTCCATTCCATTTGGCGGGAGGCAAAAATGATTAACTCACCTTACGCAGTCGAGGATTTAACAAAACAAAATTATGGTATTGTTGGTGAAAATCCCGAATTTCGAGTTTTCCCCATTCCCCTGTATCCCCCCTTCCCGCCGGGAAGGGGGGACGCAAAGCGGTTTCTTCACCAGTGATAGAAAGCGAGGGGGACTTCGTCCCCTTCGCTCACCCTCTTTGTTCCCTCTCCCCCAAATTTGGGGGAGAGGGTCAGGGGGAGGGGGGAAAATCTCCATTTTAAAATATCAAACTTTGTCAGATTTTAAAGCGCGTAAGGTGAGTTGCTAACGATAGCTACATCAATGCAGAGAGTGTTTGTGAGTTGCCGGTTCAGATTTCTCGACGCTATGGTCAAGTCCCCATCACAATCGTGTTGGACAATGCACGCTACCAGAAGTGCCAACCGGTATGGAAGTACGCAAAGGTCTTGAAGATAGAGTTGTTGTATTTGCCGTCTTACTCACCTCACTTGAATCTCATTGAACGCCTGTGGCGTTTTGTAAAGAAAGAGTGCTTGTATGCCAAATACTATCAGGATTTCACCGGATTCAAACGAGCTATAGAAAAATGCATTGAAACAGTTGGGACTGAACACAAAGATAAGCTTGAAACCTTGCTATCCCGAAATTTCCAGTCGTTCGAAAAAGTCCAAATCTCGACCGTTTAGAATATAACACCGTTGACAGATAAATTTTTCCCGGTTCGCGAAAACGTCAACAGAACCTAACCCTTGTTCCCCAAAAACTTAACCAGTGATTGCGGCATACAGCCCGAATTGCCATTGTCCGGTGGCGTGGGCGATGGCGTGGGTTCCGGTGTGGGCGGCGGTGTGTCACCGATTGCTTGTTGCAATGCAGCAAACACATCTGCGCGACCGGAACCCTGACTGTTGGCGGGTTGATTCAGGTCTACCGCAGTGTTTCGCAGAGCCGATTTTATCTGTGTGGGCGTGAGTGTTCCGTTTGCTTGCAACAGCAAACACACTGCCCCCGACGCATGGGGGGTTGCCATGCTGGTGCCACTCAATGAAATATAGCCGGGTTCAACGGTTTGCCCCAGTTGAGTGCCGGCAGCTTGCGCCGCCACAATACCCACCCCGGGGAAAACAATGTCGGGCTTTACTCGTCCATCAGCCGTGGGACCCCGTGATGAAAACGATGCAATTGCATCGGCATCGGACGATGCGCCCAGAGTGATGACCAATCGGGCGCATCCCGGCGAGCCGACGGTGGACGCGCCGGGACCCTCATTCCCTGCCGCAACACACAGTACCACTCTGTGGTCGCGCACAGCGGCATCACACAAAGTTGATAGCGCGTCTGTTCCGTCGCACGGACCGTTGCCGCCCAACGACAGATTTACAACTTGAGCGCCCTGATTGACTGCCCATTCTACCCCCGACATCACCCCGCTCATTGAGCCGCTGCCGCTGGCGTCCAGCACTTTGGCGACATACAATTGCGCATCCGGTGCAACCCCGCGATATTTTCCGCCCGATTTGCTGCCCGTTCCGGCGGCGATGCTCGCCACATGGGTGCCGTGTCCGTTTTCATCGTTTTCGCCGCCACCAACAAAGTTTTTTCGGGCGACAATTCGCCCCGAAAAATCGGGATGAGTCGGGTCTATACCGGTGTCTACAATTGCGAGCTTGATTCCCATTCCGGTGAAGCCTGAATTCCACACGGCTGGCACGCCGATTTTTGGCACGGAAACATCCAAACACGTATGTACCGGCAAATCTGCCCAAATAAATTCAATACTGTTTTGGTCGCTCAGTGTTTCAATCGCGTCCAGGTGGATGCTCATAGCTGTTGCATTCACCAACTTAAAGACACGAGTATCGCCAACGGCTTGGCTAAAGACCCTCTCGCCTTTATGCCGCACAATCACACCGACGGTCTCAGGTGCGGTTGCAATAGCAGCAGCGGCTTGCGCACCGACATATTGATGCAGATGCGGGTCAATTTTTGCTAAATTCACAGAAACACCTCCAGTATATTTGGGCGATTTGCCCGACTATGGGGTTGTGTGTACCGGGGCGTCCGGCTCAATGCTTTCAACCCACGGTTTGTCCAATAATTTGATGACCGACTGCGCGGAGCCACTGGCGGCAACGGCGGCAATCAGTGAGAATGTGCGAGTCACGGTGAACCCCATTTTCTCCAGTGCCACGACGGCTTCATCAACCGGTGGAACTGTTTTTATGATAACCGTTGCCAACGCTTGCGGATGTTCTCGCAGCGACGCCAAAAAGAATGCGGAAATTTTTTCCATATTAAAAATCCATTCACTGTACCAACCGATACCATACATGCTACCATATTGATGGGGCGGGGTCAACCCGACAGAAAGATTCGCTATTGCGCCGATGAATTGTTGACAGCCTTGTGAGAGTTTTCTATAATCTTCATATAAAACAAAATACCTTCGGGGCAGGGTGAGTTTTGCTCGCAAAACAATTCCCGACCGGCGGTGATGGGGTACGCCCCTCAGCCCGCGAGCCTGCCATTCGGCGGGCAGGATGCGGTGAAATTCCGTAGCCGACGGTATAGTCCGGATAGGAGAAGGATGAATCACAACGCCGGTCGGCGTATATCCGTGTGGCGTTGGTTGATGCCGGTTGAATAACCGACTCTCGTTTGTAATGCCCCGAAAGCCAAACGCTTTCGGGTTTTTATTTCAGACGATGATGCGGATTGCGCCCGGATGATTTTGGTTACCCCGAAAGTTTTGTGATTTTCGGGGCATTTTGTTTTAAAGGATGGACACGATGCAGGAAATGGCACAACTGGCACAAAAAACCCGCGCTTTGTTTCAACCACCGGCTGGGAGAACGGAACCCGCCCGCTGGCGACAGTACACGCATATTTTTCTCATCCCGCTGGCGGTAGGGCTGTTTGTGCTGCTGTGGCAGGGGGGGGTGTGGCTCGGAAATTATCCCGCGTTCATCCTGCCCGCCCCGATGGATGTGCTGGCTGCCTTCCGGCGCGCGGCGGCAAACGGTACCCTGTGGCGGCACACCCAGACCACGCTCACGGAAGTGTTTGCGGGGCTGCTGCTGGGCGTCGGAACAGCCACCGTGCTGGGCTATCTACTGGCGAAAAACGCATGGCTGGAGCGATTGCTCGCACCGTATATTGTCGCCTCGCAGTCTGTGCCGGTGGTGGCGATTGCGCCCCTGCTCATCATCTGGTTTGGCGCGGGGTATCTCAGCAAAATGCTCATCGTCACCCTGATTGTGTTTTTTCCCATGCTGGTGAACACCATCGTCGGTATGCGCGGGGTGGATGCCGATTTGCGCGAACTCATGCGCTCGCTGAATGCCTCTCGCTGGCAGATGTTCACCCTGCTGGAAATTCCGGCGGCGCTGCCGGTACTGTTCGGCGGGCTGAAAGTGAGCGTCACGTTGTCGGTCATCGGCGCGGTGGTGGGGGAGTTTGTTGGCGCGGAAGCCGGACTGGGATTTCTCATCAATCAGGCACGCGGATTGTTCAACACCCCGCTGGTGTTCGTGGCGATTTTTTCGCTGGTGGTGATTGCGTTGGCGTTATACGGCGCGGTATCGCTGATTGAGACGGTGGTATTGCGCTGGAAAAGCGATTAGGGTATATTGGCGTTTCAATATGACAAGTATAAATTATCAGACCTAATTATAAGACCCAAATGTCATTCCCGCGAAAGCGGGGATCCACAGCTTTTTGGCGTGGATTCCGGATATTTCCCCTCGGTAAATTCCGGAATGACAGAAATTTTGGAGTGATGTTGACAACCAAATTCACAGGAGGAGTACAATGAAAAAGCTGTTTGTCATTCTGACCGTTCTATCTGCTATATTAGTGGCGTGTGCGCCAAAACCCGCTCCCGCCGAAACACAATCCCCCAAAGAATTGATCCACGTTGATGTGGGCGTGGGCTTTGTGCCGAACATTCAATTTGCGCCGTTTTATGTGGCGCAGGCAAAAGGGTTTTATGCCGCAGAGGGGCTGGATGTAGCGCTCGAACATGGGTTTGAAAACGATTTTGTCCAGCTCACCGCGCAGGGAGAACGGCAATTTGCCGTCGCCAGCGGCGACCAGGTGATTTTGGCGCGGGCGCAGGGGTTGCCGGTGGTGTATGTGATGAAATGGTATGAAAAATATCCGGTTGGGGTGGCGGCGCTGGCAAGTAGCGGTATCTCCGCCCCCGCCGATTTGAACGGGCACTCCGTGGGTATTCCGGGCATGTTTGGCGCGAGTTTTGTGGCGTGGAAAGGGCTGGCATACGCCGCCGGCGTGGATGAAACCAGCACCGATTTGCAGGAAATCGGCTTCACGCAGGCAGAGGCGCTGAATCAAGGCACGGTGGATGCGGCGGTGGTGTATCTGGCAAATGAACCGGTGCAATTGACCGAGCAGGGGCAGGCGGTGAATGTCATTCAGGTGTCGGATTATCTGAATCTGGTTTCCAACGGGATTGTGACCAACGAAAAATTGATGGCGGAAAATCCCGAATTGGTGGGGAAAATGGTGCGTGCGTCGCTGAGAGGGCTGCAATATACGGTTGACCATCCCGATGAAGCGTTTGATTTGGCGCGCACATTCATTCCCGATATGACCGACGCGGATGCCCCGACCCAGAAAAAGGTGCTGGCAGCCTCGATTGCGCTGTGGAAATCGGACAATTATGGCGTGTCTGACCCGCAGGCGTGGGCGGATTCGGTGGCCTTTATGCGGCAGAGCGGGCTGATTGATACGGATGTGGATACCACCGCGCTGTTCACCAACCAATTTGTGAAGTGACGATGGGGTAGATTATGTCATTCCAAAATTTCCCAAAGGGAAATATCCGGAATTCAGAAAAGAGTATGGATTCCCGCGAAAGCGGGAATGACACTGGCAGGTTTTTGCGGGCAGAGTATGCCCATCCCCGATACGGAAAAATAGCCTATGACAAATGACCAGCCCATTTTAACGGCAACCCGTCTTTACAAAGCGTTTTCGGCACGACAGGGCGTGGTTTCTGCGCTGGAAGATATTTCGTTTGGCGTGAATCGCGGCGAATTCCTGTGCATTGTGGGTCCGTCCGGCTGCGGAAAAACCACGCTGTTGCGGTTGCTGTCCGGGTTGTTGTTGCCCGATAGCGGCGCGGTGGAATTCAATGGTGCGCTGCTCACCGAACCCCGCGCCGAAATCGGACTGGTTTTTCAGAATGCAAATTTGATGCCGTGGCGCACCGTGGCGGAAAATGTGCGCCTGCCGCTGGATGTTTCGGGGCGGAAGGAGACGGCGGATGAACAGGTCTCACGCGCGCTGGCGCGGGTGGGGCTGGCGGACTTTGCCGACAGTCACCCGCACGAGCTGTCCGGCGGGATGCAGCAACGGGTAGCCATTGCCCGCACGCTGGTTCATCAACCCCGTGTTTTGCTGCTGGATGAGCCATTCGGGGCGCTGGATGCGTTGACCCGCGAGCGGCTCAATCAGCAATTGACCGACCTGTGGCAGGCGCTGGGCGCAACGGTGGTAATGGTGACGCACAATATCCGCGAGGCGGTCTTTCTGGCTGACCGGGTGCTGGTGTTGTCGCCGCGACCGGGGCGGCTGACTGCCGCCATTTCGGTGGAGATTCCGCGCCCGCGCGATTTGTCGCTGTTGTATGATGGCGCGTTTAACGATGTGGCGTTCCGGGTGCGGCAGGCAATCGGGTGAAGGGTTTTTCCCGATTGATTGTGTCGGCGGTATAATTTCTACAGTGGCAAATATTTCCTCTGCCTTCCGGGGTGGGGGGGCTTTTCAAGGGAGAAATTATGTCAGATAAACACCATTTAGAAACAAAAGTGATTCACGCCGGGCAGGAACCCGACCCCACCACCGGCGCGGTGATGACCCCGATATACCAAACTTCTACCTATGTGCAGGAAGAAGTCGGCAAGCATAAAGGGTACGAATATTCCCGCACGGCGAACCCCACCCGCACCGCGCTGGAGCAAAATCTGGCGGCGCTGGAAGGGGCGGCATACGGGCTTGCCTTCGCGTCGGGGATGGCAGCCATCAACACGGTGGTTACCCTGCTCAAACCCGGCGACCATGCCGTGGTGATGAACGATGTGTACGGCGGCACGTTTCGGCTGTTCGATAAAATCATCAAACAGTATGGCATTGAATTTTCATTTGTGGATGCCGCCGATTTGGATGCGTTCCGCGCCGCGTTGCGTCCGAATACCAAAATGGTCTGGCTGGAAACGCCGACCAATCCGAATTTGAAACTCATCGACATCGCGGCGGTGGCGGAAATTTCCCACCAAACCGAGGCGCTGGTGGTGGTGGACAACACCTTCGCCAGCCCGTACCTGCAAAGCCCGCTGGACCTCGGGGCGGATTTGGTGGTTCACAGCACCACCAAATATCTGGGTGGACATTCCGACACGGTGGGTGGCGCGGCGATGATGAATGACCCTGCGCTGTATGAAACGCTCGCTTTCGCACAAAATTCGATGGGCAGTGTGCCCGGTCCGCAGGATTGCTGGCTGGTGTTGCGGGGAATTAAAACGCTGGCGGTGCGGATGGAACGCCACTGCCAAAACGCTATGACGCTGGCGCAATGGCTGTCTGACCATCCGGCGGTGGAAAAAGTCATGTACCCCGGACTGCCCGACCATCCCCAGCACGCGCTGGCGAAACGGCAGATGCGCGATTTCGGCGGGATGATTTCCATCATTTTGAAGGGGGGCGAACCTGCCGCCCGTGAGATAGTGAAACACACCAAACTGTTCGCGCTGGCGGAATCGCTCGGCGGGGTGGAGTCGCTGATTGAAGTGCCGGCGGCAATGACCCACGCCTCCACTGCCGGTTCGGATTTTGCGGTGGACCCGGGGCTGGTGCGGCTTTCGGTGGGGATTGAACATGTGGATGATCTGCTGGCGGATTTGGCGCAGGCGCTGGCGCACGTAGAATAGCCTGAAAATGGTGTAGGGGCGGCTCGCGAGCCGCCCCTACGGTTTATTTCCCGATGCCGGAATTTTTGTAATGTCATTCCCGCATGTTTTTAGCGGGAATCCAAAGAAAAGAATGGATACCGGATATTTTCCTGTCCGCTTCGCGAAATTCCGGTATGACAAAAAGCTGAAACCCAAAAATTTACCCCACCCGCCCGGATAGAAAATCAAGCAGGTCAATTTTGGTGAGAATCCCCGTCGCCGCGCCGCCATCCATCACCACCGCGACACCCGCCGTGGCGAAAACGCTCATCAGCGTTTCCATCGGTGTGTCCGGCGAAACGGTGGTCACATCGGTGTCGATGATGCCCGTGATGGTTTCATCGGCGTGGTTAGCGTTGGGGGCGAAGAGCATATGGTTCAGCAAATCCACTTCCGTGACTATGCCGACCAGCGTGCCGCCGTCCACCACCGGCAATTGCGACACATCCAGCGATTTCATCTGCGCCACCACATCCCGCAGTTTGGCGGTTGGTTCGGTGGTATACACTTTCTGAATCTTTTTCGATTGCAGCACATCGCGCGCGCTCACTTCTTCCAGCGTGCTTTCCAGATAGCCGTTTTCGCGCATCCAGTCGTTGTCGAAAATTTTGCTCAAATACCGCGAGCCGGAATCAGGCAGGATGATGACGACGGTTTTGTCCGCGTCAAGGTTGTGCTGGCGGATATACTTCAGCGCACCCGCCACCGCGCTCCCGCAGGAGCCGCCGCAGAAGATTCCTTCCTCCCGCACCAGCCGCCGGGTCATCAAAAAACTTTCTTTGTCCGTCACCTGCACCACGTCATCCACCACCGATAAATCGAGCGTGCCGGGCAGAAAATCTTCCCCGATTCCTTCAATTTTATACGATACGGCTTCGGTTTGTTTGCCCCGATGCAGGTCATACAGAATCGAGCCGATGGGGTCCACCCCGACAATCTGAATGGCGGGGTCTTTCTCTTTCAGATAGCGCCCGATGCCGGTGATGGTGCCGCCGGTTCCCATCCCCGCTACCAGCACATCCACGTTTCCATCGGTTTGTTCCCAAATTTCCGGTCCGGTGGTTAGATAATGTGCGCGGGGATTTTCCGGGTTGTGATATTGATTCGCTAGAATGCTGTTGGGGGTTTCTTCTACAAATTTATTGGCAACTGAATAATAGCTGCGCGGGTCGTCCGGTTCCACGGCGGTGGGAGTGATGACCACCTTCGCGCCAAAGGCTCGCAGGAGTTGAATTTTCTCCTGGCTCATTTTGTCGGGCATGACGAAGATGGTTTTGTAGCCTTTCAGCGCGGCAGCAATTGCCAATCCCACGCCGGTATTGCCGCTGGTGGATTCGACGATGGTGCCGCCCGGTTTCAGCCGCCCGCTTCGCTCGGCTTCCTTAATGATGCCCATGCCGATGCGGTCTTTCACCGAGCCGCCGGGGTTGAACATTTCCACTTTTGCCAGCACATCGGCGTGCAAGCCGTGCGTCACGCTATTTAGCCGCACCATTGGGGTGTTGCCGATTGTCTCCAAAATGTTGTTGTAAATTAATGCCATAGAAAATTATCCTCCTCCGCGATAATGGTGAATCGTATCCATTTTTGGGGTATGGTCAAATTATTACAGGTGGCGCAACTATCTTTCTAAACGCTTTTCCTGTCAGACTCGCTATTTTATCAGTAATTCCCGGTGTGAACCGGCTGCAAAGTGGCTGATAGCACACAGATTGCACAGATTATGCTGATTTTCACCGATTTTTTACTTTATCCGAGCTAATCCGTTTTATCTGTGTCATCGGTGTTCTATTCCGACTTGGCAACTCAAAGCGTTTATCTAAAGCGGGAATTGCTGGCATTATGTCTGCGTAAGCCGTATTTCTGAGGCGACGACAAACCGGAAATATAGGGGGGTCACACCGATTTTGCGTAAAATTGTGAGGGCGACTCGCGCGCCGCCCCTACATTTTGAGAAAACACTCCGATTTTCTCAAATCCTCGACGGCGTAAGGTGAGTTAGCCGGCAATCTATCTCCTAGCAGTAAGTTATATTTTGAAAGTGACGCCATTCATATTAAAATTGATAGTTGATTGGAAAAATCTTCCAACCCCGAAGAGAAACTATCATAGAGGAAAACCTGATGACTCAACCATTGACCAGTGCGGAAATTCGCCAGAAATTCTTAAACTATTTTGAAAAACAGGGACATACCATCGTTACCAGCTCATCCCTGATTCCGGCTAACGACCCCACGTTGCTGTTCACCAATGCGGGGATGGTACAATTTAAAGATTCGTTCCTCGGTTTGGAAAAACGTGCCTATAAACGCGCCACCACATCCCAGAAATGTATGCGCGTGGCAGGCAAACACAACGATTTGGAAAACGTTGGACCCTCGCCGCGCCACCATACGTTTTTTGAAATGCTCGGAAATTTCTCGCTGGGCGATTATTTCAAAAAAGATGCCATCCGGTTTGCGTATGATTTGCTGGTGAATGAATACGGCATCGACCCGGAACGGCTCTATTATACCGTCCACACCGATGATGATGAAGCCTTTGGCATTTGGACGAAGGACATGGGAATTGACCCCGCGCGGGTGTACCGCATGGGGGATGCAACCAATTTCTGGCAAATGGCAGATGTGGGACCCTGCGGCCCCACCAGCGAGCTGCATTACGATTGGGGCAAAGATGCCTGCACTTGCGGCGAGCCGGATTGCTCCGTTTTGCTGGACAACGGCTGCGACCGCTGGCTGGAAATCTGGAATCTGGTGTTCATGCAATTCAATCAGGATGCGGACGGCAACCGTACGCCCCTGCCCGCCCCCGGTGTGGATACCGGCATGGGGCTGGAGCGGATTGTGTCGGTGCTGCAAAATAAACGCGCCAATTACGAAACCGACCTTTTCACGCCCATCATCAAACGCACGCAGGAACTGCTCGGCGATACGGACGCGCAAGCCGCCGAAAAATACATTGCCTACCGCGTCATCGCCGACCACGGACGCGCCATCACCTTTATGGTGGGCGATGGGGTGATGCCCGGCAACGAAGGTCGCGAATATGTCTTGCGTCTCATTTTACGCCGCGCGGCGCGCTACGGGCGCATCGCCGGGTTCACCGAACCGTTTTTGGCAAAAATCGCCGAAACGGTCATCGAAGAGATGGGCGGGCATTACACCGAGTTGGTGGCGCGCCGCCAGTTTATCCTGAATGTGATTCAGCAGGAAGAAGAACGTTTCCTCAAAACCTTCGCGCACGGGCTGGACTTGCTGAAAGAGTTGGTCGACTCATTGAAAGCCGAAGGCAAAACCGAAATTCCCGGCAGCGAGGTTTTCAAATTGCACGCCACATTCGGCTTCCCGTTCCATTTGACACGCGACATCGCCGCCGAAGAATACAATTTCACGGTGGATGAAGCCGGTTTCCGGCAGGAAATGAAACGGCACAGCGAAATTTCCGGCAGTGGCTCCTTCAAAACCATTGATGAAGCATCCCTCTCGGTGTATGCCAATCTGCTGGAAGATTTGAAAGCCGCCGGAACCGTGCCGGAACACAATCCCTATCAGGGAACAGAAACCGACACGACCGTGCTGGCAATTTTGCAGGATGGTCAGCGCGTGGACAGCGTCGGCGAAGGGTTGGAAATAGAACTGGTGCTGGCAAAAACGCCATTTTATGCCGAAAGCGGCGGACAAATCAGCGATACGGGCAGCATTGCGGGCGACGGCTGGGAAATGACCGTCACCGATGAACGGAAACCGGTCACCGGCATGGTGGTTCACAGCGGGCAGATGACGCGCGGCACGGCGCACACCGGCGATGCCGCATCGGCGCGGGTGGACGCCAAACGCCGCATGAATATTATGCGGAATCACACCGCCACCCACCTGTTGCAAGCCGCGCTCCAATCGGTGCTGGGGAAACATGTCGCGCAGGCGGGGTCGCTGGTCGCACCCGACCGGCTGCGATTCGATTTCAGCCATCCCGCCCCGATGACCGCCGCTGAAATTCGCGCCGTGGAAGCCATCGTGAATCAAAACGTGCTGGCAGGCTACCCGGTGACAATTGACTTCAAAAATTACAAAGATGCGGTGTCATCCGGCGCGATGGCGCTCTTTGGGGAAAAATACGGCGATGTGGTGCGCGTCATCACGGTGGATGGAAATGTGAGCCGCGAATTGTGCGGGGGCACGCATGTTAGCAACACCGCGCACATCGGCGCATTTGTGGTGACCAGCGAAGGCAGTGTCGCGGCGGGTGTGCGGCGCATCGAAGCCGTGACGGGCGATGTGGCGCTGGAGACGATTCAATCACGGTTGATGGCGCTGAACGCAGTGGCGGCAAAACTCGGCACCAAACCCGAAGCCGCCGTGGAACGGTTGGACGCGGTGCTGGAACACAGCCATGAGCAGGAAAAAGAAATCAAAGCCCTCAAACGGCAACTCGCCCGCGCCGATTTTGAGCAGCATTTGCAAGCCGTGCAAACGGTGAACGGCGTGCCCGTGCTGGCGGCGCAGGTCGCGGCGGATGATTCGGCATTGTTGCGCGAAATGGGCGACTGGTTCCGCGATAAACTGGGCAGCGGGGTAATTGTGTTGGGGACGGTGCTGAACGGCAAGCCGAGTCTCATCGCCATTGTGACCGATGATTGGGTGAAAAGAGGACTGCACGCCGGAAAGCTCGTCAAAGCCGTCGCGCAGATGGTCGGCGGCGGCGGCGGGGGTCGCCCGAACATGGCGCAGGCGGGCGGCAAGAACGCCGCCAAACTCCCCGACGCGCTGGCAGCCGTGCCGGGGTTGGTGGCGGAGATGGTCAAATAGCGGAAAAAAAAACGGGGCAGCTCAAAAGAGTCGCCCCGTTTTTTTGTGGGGGACGCCATCAAATGCACTGCCCCGGTTTCACTTTTGAGCGATTATGGCTAAAATTATTTAGGGGTGATTAACCCGTTCATACTATCGCGCAGAAACAGGAGTTTCACCATCCGCCACAAAACATTTAGACAACAATTAACTTCATTAAAAAAGATACGGCTAAAGCCACGCCCGCCGGACGCCCCCCCGCGCCCGCGCTATCTGTCGCTGCTTGATTTGGGGCTGGACACCGTCAAAGCGGTGGTGGTCGAAATGCCATCGTCCGGCAGCATCCGTGTGCTGGGACACAGTTTGGCGGAAGCGCATGGCAAAGATATTGCCGGCGGGCGCGCGCAGGCTGCCGAATTGGCAGACGTAACCAATCACGCCCTGCAAGAAGCAGAAGACGCTACCGAAATTTCCATCGGGCGGTAAATTGTGCCGGATGACGCGGTATTTTTGCTCCCCGGTCGCTCGCTGGCGGGCAGGTTGATATCCGTTATGCAGCGCCGCGCGGCACGGCAAGGGGTCATCACTGCCGCCGAGTTGGATTCACTGTGGAAAAAGGCGGTAGAGAAAGCGCAGGGGACGCTAAAAACGCTGCCCGATACCGGCGCCGACTGGGTAGCCCAGAGCATCACGCAAGCCGAGTTACGGCTTGACGGGCGATTGGTGAGCGAGCCGGTTGGGCTTAAAGGGCGGCAATTTTCACTGGCGGTCTACGGCACCATTTGCCATCCGGCGACAGTTCGGGGCATTGAACAGTTGGCAGACCGGCTTGAGCTCAATATTTTCGAGTTGGTTCCCACCCCGCAAGCATTAACGACACTCATCTCCAACGGTGATGCGCTGGTATTGAATGTGGGCGCGGGCGGCACCGATTGTCTGCGCATTCAGCACGGTGCGTTGACCGGCAATCAGCAGGTTCCATTCGGTGGACACTTTTTCAGCCGCCATTTGAGCAACCGGTTTAAATGCAATCTTGCGGATGCCGAGGCGTTGAAAATCGCGTTCAGTTTCAACGCGCTGGTCGAAAATGATGTCGCGCTGGTACGCCACGCCCTCACACAACCATTGCAACGCTGGGCAATTGAGGTGACAGCAGCCATCAATCGCCTGTTTCCCGCCGCCGACACGCCCCAAATACCGGCTCAGGTGTGTGTTACCGGCGGCAGCGCAGTATTGCCCGGCTTAAAAAATATGCTATTATACACCTTGAAAGATGCGGGGCGCACGTTTGAAAGTTCGCCGGAAATTATAAACCTCGGCGAGAATGTGTTGCCCGGTTTTCACCACGACCCCATTGGGCTGCGCGGGTTGTTGTTCGCCCCGGTGCTGGGCGCGGCAAAATATTTATAAACAGAGGTACACTCGAATGATGCGTGAAGTTTTACGCGCCAAAATTCATAAAGCAACTGTCACTCAAGCCGATGTGTCGTATGTCGGCAGTATCACCATTGACCAGGATTTGATGGAGCTGGTTGATATGTGGCCCGGTGAAAAAGTGCTGGTCGTCAGCAATACCTCGGGCGCGCGGCTGGAAACATACACCATCCCCGGCGAACGCGGGTCCGGTATCATCACCATGAACGGTGCGGCGGCACATCTCATCAAAAAAGGGGATGAAATTATCATCATCAGTTTTGCCCATTCCGACCAACCGATAACCCCAAGAATGATTCTGGTGGATGAGCACAATCATTTTGTGCGGTATCTATAATCAATGGAACAAATTATTCAACTCACAGCAGATGACGATATCACATCAATCAGAACCCGCTTGGAGTGGACAGACGCTCGCCGGGTATTGCTGATTGTACCGCGCCAAAATAAAGATTTGCGCAGTTTGGTGCATCAAAAAGTGCTGGCTCGCACCGCCGACACCCTGAACATTGAGCTGGCGCTGGTTACGCAGGATGCCCACACCCGCGATGCCGCCAAACAAGCCGGCATAAAAACCTTCGCCGCAGAATGGATTGCGCGTCGCAAACGGTTCATCAGAGACGAAACATCCAAAATTGAACCCCAAAAAACAACGCCGCCGCAACTGAAAGTTATCAAAACGCCGGCGCCGCGCCGAGTGCGCATAAAAGGAAAAAAACTGGTGGTCGTGGTTGGCAGTGGAAAAGTGGGTTGTTTGCAGCAACTCATCGCATTGGCGCTGGCGGGCGCGCTGGCGCTGGCGTTAATTGTGCTGGTGCTGATACTCGCTCC
>CAYZQQ010000038.1:0-15107 GCA_964480075.1 uncultured Anaerolineaceae bacterium | reverse complement strand
TGTCTGCCGGTGTGGCGCTGCTGATTTTTTTCGCGGTGGGCGGACTCACGGATATGGTAACGTATGTCCAACTACTGGAACTATCTCGCCCCACACATCCGCTGCTGATAGAATTATTGCGCCGTGCCCCCGGCACATATCATCACAGCCTGCTGGTCAGCAATCTTGCTGAACAAGCCGCCGAACGCATTGGCGCCAATGCGTTCATCTGCCGCGTGGGCGCATACTATCACGATGTGGGCAAAATTATGCGACCCTATTTTTTCACCGAAAATACTATGCCGGGCGGCGCAAACCTTCACGACCCGCTGGAACCCGAAGCCAGCGCAAAAATTATCATTAGCCACGTGACCGATGGACTGAAACTGGCAAAAAAATATCGGTTACCCGCTGTGATTCAAGCATGTATTGCCGAACATCACGGCACCGATATTGTGGGCTATTTCTATTTCCAAGCCGTCAAAGATGCAGGCGGCGACGCCGCAAAAGTAGATAAAGCCGCCTTTACCTATCCCGGGCCCAAACCTCAATCAAAGGAAACTGCGGTGCTGATGCTTGCCGATGCCAGCGAGGCAACGGTGCGTTCAGCACAGTTGCAATCTAGCGCCGAAATTGACACCATCGTCCGTCAGACCATAAAAAATCGGCTGGATGCGGGACAATTTGATGATTGCGAGTTGACAATGCACGATTTGGAACAAATTCGGCTGGCATTTATTGATGTATTGCAGGGGGTATCGCATCCCCGCGTAAAATATCCCAAACAAACCGATACCGCCGATATTGGCGCGGGCAAGAAAGAATTGCCGCCACTCCCGCTAGCGGTGCAGGGCGCCAGTCCTGCCATCGAAATACAAGATGACCCCGGAACTTCAAAAACACAAATCACTGTTCAGAGAGAATAATGTCCACTGTTACCGTGCAAATTGACGAACCGTTTCAGGCAATCATAACCGCCGAAAAATTGTCTGCCATTGCCGAAAGCACCCTGACGGCGTGTGCGGCATCAAACCGTACCCTGTCTATGGTGGTGACCACCGCCGAAGCCGTACATGCACTCAATCGTCAATTTAGAGACGTGGATGCCTCCACCGACGTGCTCTCATTCCCTGCAACAACCGGTGCGGCGTTTATCGAACCGGAAAATACAGAGTATCTCGGTGACATCATCATCGCCGCGCCGGTGGCTCAACGGCAAGCCGCCGCAATGGGCCACACGCCCGCCGAAGAAATGATGCTGCTCACCGTTCACGGCGTGTTGCATCTGCTGGGGTATGACCATCACATGCCGGACGAACAAACAGATATGTGGCGCAAACAAGCCGAAATTTTAGCCGCACACAACCTGTCTCACGTAAAACCGACCGAAGGCGCGTAATCTATGCGCGCCGCATCGGTTTGGCAGAGTTTTCGCTTTGCGTTTGCCGGTATTTGGCATACATGGCGCACCCAGCGAAATGCCAAAATCCACACCGTCATTTCCGTGGCGGTGCTTCTATTGGGGATATACATACATCTCCCCGCGCGAGATTGGGCGGTGCTGGCGTTGACCATCGGGGGGGTATTTGCCGCTGAAATCCTGAACACCGCCGTTGAGGCTATTGTCGATTTGGTTTCGCCGGAATATCATCCACTGGCAAAAATTGCCAAAGATGCGGCGGCGGGAGCAGTGCTGATACTGGCTATTGCCGCCGTGATGGTTGGGCTGTTCATTTTGGGGGTGCCATTGTGGAAAATGAGAGGTTTGGGGCGATGACAAATTTATCGGGCAAACGAATTGTGCTGGGCGTTACCGGCGGCATTGCCGCATACAAAAGTGTAACCATTGCCAGCCGATTAACCCAAGCGGGCGCATTGGTTGACGTGGTAATGACTGACAGTGCAACAAAATTCATCTCACCGCTCACGTTTCAGGCGTTAACCCATCGGCGGGTATACCACGATCTATTCGATATTCCCCCGGGCAATAACATCCCCCACATTGAACTTTCGCATAATATAGATTTGCTGATGATTGCCCCGGCAACCGCCAACACCCTCGCCAAAATGAGGCACGGGCAAGCCGATAATTTACTCACATCCATTGCACTGGCAACCGACAAACCCATTCTCATCGCTCCGGCAATGGAAACTGATATGTGGAAACATCCTGCGACACAAGAAAATATAAATACGTTGACCGCATGGGGGGTGATGCAGGTTGGTCCGGCTACCGGACGATTGGCTTCGGGCAGAATGGGGTTCGGCAGAATGGCTGAGCCGGATGAAATTGTAGATGCGGCACGATTGGCGCTGGCAAAAACAGGTGATATGGCAGGGCTGAACGTGGTTGTTACCGCCGGCGGCACCCGCGAATCACTAGACCCGGTGCGCTATATTACCAATCACTCCAGCGGACGAATGGGGCATGCGCTGGCAGCAGTTGCCCGAGACCGGGGAGCGGCAGTGACGCTCATCACCACCGCATCACTCCCCGTACCGCTGGGTGTTTCGCCGGTAACGGTGAGCACGGCTGCCGAAATGACAGAGGCAGTACTGGCGGCAATTTCCGGTGCAGATGCGCTGGTGATGGCGGCGGCGGTAGCAGATTTTCGCCCCGAAACCATTGCCGGGCAGAAAATCAAAAAGAAGGACAATGTTCTGCATCTGTCGCTGGCGCGCACGCAGGATATTCTGCAATTGGTGGCGGAATATCGTACTGAAACAGGATTTCCCAAAACGGTGATTGGCTTCGCCGCCGAAACCACCAATTTGTTGCAAAACGCGCAATTGAAACTGGCACGCAAACGGCTGGACTGGATTGCGGCAAACGATGTTTCGCGCCCCGATGCCGGTTTCGGCGTGGAAACCAATCAGGTAATATTATTGGGTGCGGACGGGTCGGTGGTGTCATTACCATTGCAATCAAAAACGGCTGTCGCTGCTGAAATATGGAATCGGGTGGTGTCAGTTCGCCGGTAGCCTGCCGATAATTTTCGCTTCCCAAAAGTGGCATTTCTGTTAAAAGTAGGGCATAATACGGCGAGAAATTTAATGGGTAACCGGGAGAAACTTGATGGATACCATTGCCGTGTTAATTTCTGCATTGGATGATGCCGCCACATTGGTGCAACAGCACGTATTGCAATTGACAGAAGCGGAGATGGCACAATCGCTGCCCGACACGAATAGTTCCGTTAAAGATGGGTTGGCACAGTTAATCGGCTGGCAGGAATATTCGCTGGATATGTTGCCAAAAATGCTGGCGCAAATTGATATTGCGCTTCCCCCGGTAGATGCTGCCGCGGTTGACCGGCAGTCGGTTGCAGGACAAGCCGGCAACTCGGTGACACAAATGCTGGGTAAATTTTGGCAAAACCATCAAGCCCTAATTTCGCTATTGCAGACAGAAACACCGGAAGCGCTGATGTTGCGTCGCGCGCGGAATGAACAGATTTATACCGTGAAAAGTTATGTGCTGGATACATTTCAGCAAAAAGTGCTGGAGTTTGTTGACCGGCTGCAATTACGGTCACAGGAGTAACATCAGTAACCAAGCCGAAGGAGTATTTTGGGGATGGATGAAAAACAACGCCAACGATTGGACGCACACGTCATACAAGCTTACGCTACGCTGGCAAAAATGTCTGCCGAAGGCGAGGTGGAGTATGGTGCGGATTATATTTTGGGCTACACCGGCGCAGATTTGCCCACCTTTAACTTTTTTGTGCCATTGCGATTAACCGGATTGACGAACGAATCGCTGGCGGATGCCGCGGCATTCTTCAAAACGCGGCATGCGATGTACGCCGTCAGTCTTGAAGAGCATCGCGTGCCGGATGGCACAGAGTATCTTTCTATGCGGCGATACCAGCCACTGCCTCCGCAACCAATTGTGGTATCAGACACGTTGCCCGTCAGCGCCGATGCCCGGTCTGATTTTACGGTAAAGCAACTTGCCACGGTTCCCGATTTGACCGCGTTTTATTCGGTATTGCGGGCGGTTTACGATTATACCCCGGAAGAGGTGATGCTGCTGTTCCCGTCAACGCATTTGCAAGCCAAGCACTTGCAACATTATGTTGGCTATGCCGATGATGGATTGCCCGTTTGCACCGGGACGTTAATTTGTGCAGAAGGTGTTGCCAGCGTGTGGCATCTGGCAACACTGGATAATTTTAGGCGGCGCGGATTAGCCACCAGCTTGTTCAACGATATATTGTTTGATGCGCGTAAAAACGGTTGCGATTTGAGCATTATTTACGCCACCCCGATGGGATTTTCGCTATTCAATGAGTTGGGGTTCAAATTGTTTGGTATGCGCCAATGGTTTTTGCCGCAAGAAATTGGGTAGAGCTGGTGACAATACAGAAACGAAGAGACGGCTTAAATGTCAGCAATTCCCGGTGTGAACCGGCTGCAAAGTGGCTGATAGAACACAGATTGCACAGATTACGCTGATTTTCACCGATTTTTTACGTTTATCCGAGCTAATCCGTTTTATCTGTGTCATCGGTGTTCTATTCCGACTTGGCAACTCAAAACGTTTATCCAAAGCGGGAATTGCTGCTTAAATGCCGTCTCTTCGTTTCTGTGGATCCCTGTGAATGCGAGAACGATATTTGTGAATTTAGGATATTCACGGTGATTTTTCGTTATCTTCTGCCACATCTTTACTTTGATTAAGCGTATAATTGCCGCCCTGCTCAACAGCATTCCCTTTGAACCAGTAGCTGCTGATGACCCCCAACTTTATCAGCAAGAATATGCCGCCACCGATAAAAATGAGCGCCAATGGCGCTAAACACACCATCGCCAATAGTGATGTTTCTGCCACGCCCACGGCATCAGCCTCCAAATAAATCGCCGAGGTTGATATTTGTCCCCCCCGATGACCCGCCGCTGCCACCTTTGGCTTTCGGCATATATTGCAAAATCTTATTTGCCAATTTGGTCATGGGCATTGTTTGCAACCACACGCGCCCCGGACCTTCCAGCCGCGCCAAAAACAACCCTTCGCCGCCCAGAATAATATTGCGAAACCCTTTGACCATCGTCACATCAAATTTTACCGATGGCTCAAACATAGCGACATAACCGGTATCCACTTTTAATACCTGTCCCGCTTCCAAATTGTATTCCACCACTTCGCCGTCCAGTTCCGCAAAAACAAGCCCGGGACCGGTGGCGCGCTGCATAATAAACCCTTCGCCGCCAAAAAAGCCCGTGCCCAATTTCTTGCGGAAATGAATATCCAAATCTACCGTTTTTTCGGCGACCATAAATGCATCTTTCTGCATTATCAAGCTTTGTCCAGCCGCCAAATCGAAGGGGATAATTTTGCCCGGAAATTCGTTGGCAAACGCCGCAATACCGGCGCCATTGTTCACGAAAAAGTCAGTAATGAACAGCGATTCGCCGGAAAGAGCGCGTTTGAACATTTTGCCGATGCCACCACCGCTGTGGGTTTTCATTTCCACATTGGCGCTCATCCAACTCATCCCGCCCGATTCTGAATAGACGACTTCGCCCGGTTGCAGTTGAATGGTGACGACCTGCAATGTTGTGCCGTCGATGCGGTAGCTGATGCGTCCCGGCGCACCCTGATATTCGCGCTGAATGTGTTCGACGGTGGTATCGAGTTTGGGGGGCAGTGCGCCACCTTGTCCGGTAATTTCAGTTGAGTCTGACATAGTTCCTCCTGTTTGTGTGATTATGATTCTATACGTTTTTTGCGACCCAAAAGTTTCAAGTGGCGTGCAGCCGCAGGGATGCCGTTGCCGAGAAGTTTTGCCGCGCCGCGGGTGGTCTCAAATGTAACCAGCCAGAAGGTTTTGACACCCCAAAGATACATTCTGCCTGCTTTTTGTCCCGATGTGGCGACGGTTCGGGTGGTGTTTGACAGGTTTTCTCCGGCAGCTTTGCCAAACTCGCCCACCGATTGAGCGTGTGAAACCAGCACGACGCGTGATGCATCTGCCCGTTCAGCGAGCCAGCGGGTAATTTCGCGTTCATCAACGCCGCTGATAGCGCGCAAGCTGTTCTGCCAGCTCTGCAATCCGGCTTCGCCCAACCGAAAATAGGCGTCGGCGCGATGCCCGATGAGGTAGGTGGACAGCGCGTTGGTTCCCGCCGAAGCGGCGATACCCAGCAGTGGTAACGCTTTTAATGCCGATTTTTCGGCAAAAAGCTCGCCAAATTTCACCCCGGCACGCTGTCCGGCTTTTTGCGCCAGCGAGCTTGCGCCCGCGCTCAGCCCGGTGACCAACAGCACCACCCGTTCTTGTTCATCCTCCGAAAGTGGATAGTTGCGGGCATGAGCGATTTCCAGCACCAATACTGCTTGCAATTTAAAGGTGGCGCCAACGTCTGCCGCCGTGCCGAGTATCATTGCGGTGGCTGTCCCCACTCCGGGAATTAACCCCGCGCCAGATGTTACCACGCCGACAGTGGCGGTTTTTTGCGTTTTTTGTTTGATGAGCCGTTGCACGATGGCGGTAGTATCGGCAGCGGGAAATGCCCGGCGCAGCGAGTCAACGTGTTCGGCGGCGGCTTGCATATCCACATCGTGGATACTATTTAGTAAACGGTTGAACAACGCATTCACCCGCCGGTTAGTTTCTGCCGGTAACGGGGATGTGCCATCGGGGGCGGTCAGTTCCGCATCAATTGCCGCGACGATTGCTTCGGCTTTGTCTTTAAATGTGTCAGCCATTATCCTTCTGACTTTCGTATTTATGGTTGGGAATGCGCCCGTCACCGCGCACCAAAAAACGCTCAAATACAAATCCTCCGCCATTAAAATGTACCATCAACCCACCCTTTACCGCTTCCAGTAGGTCAAGATTTTTAGTGTGTAAATGTTGCAGAATAATCGTCATTTGGGCAGTGGAGGGAGTTGTGCCTTCGGCACGGAGATGCGCCAACTCGGTGAGCAGTTGTCCTAATTTCTGCAAATCATCGCTCGACATATCTTCCAGCTGTTGCAGGGTAGCGCTAATTTTTTGTGCCCACTGTACCGAATTGAAATTAATTGTGCTCATCATATTGTCTCCTCGAAATTAGCCGCGTCGTCGGCGGCGACTGCGCTAGCGGGCGGTATCGGCGGGATTGGGCAACGGAGGCAAATCTACTGCCTGCGAAAAATTGACCCGCCCGATGTGCGCCCCATCAAAACGAGCATCCGTCAGAATGGCAGCGGAAAAATCGGCGCCCATCAGATTGGCGCGGCTGAAATTGGCGTGGCTGAAATTGGCGCGGGTGCATTTTGCCAGTGATAGTTCCGCACCGGAAAAATCCGCTGTATTGCAGATGGCATCTTCCAGAATTGCACCGTAAAAATCTGCCCCGCGCACGTTGGCATTATTCAGCCGGGCAAAACGGAACATCGCTCCGGCAGCAATACAGCCGTGCAAATCTGCCCCGCGCAAATCGGCGTGCGACAGGTTTGTGCCGGGCATCGGTGCGCCGACCAGTTTCGCGCCGCGCAAATCTGCGCCCGCCAAATTTGTGTCGCGCAGCCACGCGTCTGAAAGGTCAAACTCGCGCAAATCTGCACCGGACAAATCGAGATTTTCCAGCCGCAACCCGCGTTCTCCGGCAACGTATTTTTTCACTAAATCTATGTGTTCCACGTTTGCCATAACGGAAAGTATATCAGAAAATCGGCGAGCGGGGTAATTTGTTCAATGATTGCATCGCCATATAATGCAGCATATGATTGCCAAAGCGAATGTTCGCACAATTGCACGCGCCGCCACACTGGTGATGATTTTTTTCGCTCTGAGCCGGGGATTGGGTTTGGTGCGCGATGTGGTGGTTGCCGCGCAATTTGGCACCAGTCCGCAATATGATGCCTATTTGGCGGCGTTCAAATTTCCCGATTTTTTATTTAATGTGATTTCTGGCGGCGCGCTGGGCTCGGCATTTTTACCCGTGTTTGCCGGATATTTAGCCAAAGATGACGACCAAGGCGCATGGGAATTAGTTTCGGCGGTGATGAACTGGCTGTTGGTCATTTCGGTGAGTCTCAGTAGCATTGTTGCGATTTTTGCGCCGCAATTGGTGCGCACGGTCATCGCCCCGGGGTTTACCGACCCCGCCCAAATTGCGCTCACCGTGCAAATTATGCGCTGGCTGCTGGTTTCTACTGTGATTTTCGGTGTGAGCGGGTTGTTTATGGGCGTGCTGAATGCCTATCAGCATTTTTTACTACCCGCGCTGGCACCGGTAATGTACAATTTATTCATCATTGCCGGGGCGTGGTTTTTGGGACCGCTATGGGGAGTGCGCGGGTTGGCGGCGGGGGTGATTGCCGGAGCGGTGGCGCACCTGCTCATTCAACTGCCGGGACTGGCACATTTTAAGGGGCGGTATCTCCCCACATTTGCCATAGCACACCCCGGTGTGCGGCAGGTAGGGAAGTTGATGGCGCCACGTATGCTGGGACTGGCGGCGGTGCAATTTAATTTTGTGTGGGACACCATTCTGGCGAGTTGGCTGGCGGCGGGCAGTTTGGCGGGACTGGATTACGGGCGGCGGCTGATGCTGCTGCCGCAGGGCATCATCGCCCAATCGGTGGCGGCGGCGGCGTTTCCCACGTTTTCAACGCTGGCAGCAGCGGAATCGTGGGACGAATTACAGCGTGCGTTCATTTCAACTTTGCGCGGCGTGCTTTTTCTGTCTATCCCCGCCGCAGTGGGCTTGCTGATGCTGGGGCATCCGGTTGTGCAACTGCTCTACCAACGCAACGCCTTCAACGCGCAATCTACCCGCGCGACAGTTTGGGCGCTGACGTTTTACACGCTGGGACTCGTTGCCCATTCTGCGGTAGAAATTCTGACCCGCGCCTTTTACGCTCTGCAAAACACCAAAATTCCGGTGCTGGTCGGCGTTGCGTCTATGCTGATAAATATTGCGCTCAGTTGGGTGCTGCTGAACGCATTTGCGAGTCAGGGATGGGCGCCGCACGGCGGTATCGCGTTGGCGAGTTCCATCGCGGTGACGGTTGAATTTCTGTGGCTGATTGCCCTGCTGAAAAAACTGCCCGGTTCGCTGTCCGTCGCGCCACTGGTCACCCCGGCGGCGAAAATGCTGGCGGCGGGCGGGGTGATGGCGCTGGCACTGTGGGCGTTATCGGCGGCGATGCGAGGCGTGTCTATATGGGTGCTCACACCGACGGGTATTGTGGTGGGGGCGGGGGTTTATGCCGTCGCCGCCTTGCTTTTAAGAATGGATGAAGCTACACTCATTGTCAGAAAAATTTACGGCTTTATTCCAAGAAATTAAAGGCAGCAAGGAAAATCGGAACACAAATTATACGGATTACGCTGAGTTTCACTGATGCTTTCTGTGAAACTCGGTTAAATTTGTACTGTCTGTGTTCTATCCAATTGGTAAAACAACCAGAGGAGGCAATGATGGACCGCGAGCAGAATTTGGCAAAAATGACAGCCACCCGCGCCGCGCTGGTGGCATTTCTGGCTGATTTGGATGAGCAAACGTGCAACACCCGCCCCGCCGATGGACGCTGGACAATTCGGGAAAATGTGGCGCATTTGGTGGATGCGGAAAAGGCGCACCGGCGATTTGTGAAAACGCTGCTGGCGGGCGAAACTCCACCCACGGTGGACAATTTCGATTTGAACCGCTGGAATGCCGCCAAAGTGAGCAAACGTGCCGGGCAGTCCACCGCCGAACTGCTGGCGGCACTGCAAACCGAACGCGAAAAAATGCTGGCGACCATCGCCGCCATCCCCGATGATAGCTGGGACATCACCGGCGCTCACGCCGCGCTGGGAACGGTAAGTGTGGGGCAGGTGGTGAAGGTGATTGGTGTGCATGAGCACGGGCATTTGAAAGATATGCGCTCAGTGCTGACGGAAATTTCGAGATAATGGGCTATCGTCCACTAATAAAAATGAAGGCACTTCAGTAATTTTACATTTCCGCTATATTTTTTACATTTCCGTAACATATCTCCAATATTTTTATGAGAAAATATTCTTATGGGAAAATATTCATCAATTATAAAGGAGGAATGTATGTTGAATCAAACGGAAAAGTTAAAACGGATGGCACTGGTGATGTTCGGTGCGCTGATGCTGACGATTATCAGCGGCACACTGGCACTGGCGATGACCACCGGCGGCGCCATCAGCGGCACGGTGACATCACCTGACGGCTACCCGCTGCCGAGCAACACGGTGGTGAAACTTTTCGCTGCCGGTTCGGACACGCTGGTGGGGCAGGGGCACGCCAATGTGACCGATGGCTCATTCAGCATCGGACCCGTTCCCAACGGGCTGTATGTGCTAAAAGCCGTGCCGCCGGTATCATCGGGGCTGACGCAATCCGAACCGGTGCCGGTGTCGGTGCTGGGCGGCGCGGTGAGCGGCGTTACGCTGAACCTGACCCGCCCCCAAATTGAAGGTACGGTTTTCACTCCCGACGGCTCAACGCCCGTCACAGCGACGGTGGTGGTTTTTGTCGGCAGCCACACGGTGATTCAAGCGGTGGACGCGCCCGGCGGTGCGTTTGCCATCGGCGGGTTGCCGACGGGCGGATATGCGCTGATGGCTTCCCCCGCCACTGACGACCCATTTTGGAAATCTGCCCCGCTGCCGGTGACGGTGGTTTCCGGCGTGACTCAAACCGTTTCGCTGACGCTGACCGGCGCGCAACTGTACGGCTGGACAAAAGATTCGCTGGGCAATCCGGTGCGCAATGCGGAAGTGGTAGCCGTGCAGCGTGTGCCGTCCGGCTCGCTGATGCCCATCGCCCGCGCATCTGACCGCAGCAGCGCCAGCGGCTTCTGGGCAATTGGCAGTTTGCCCAACGGCGATTATCTGCTCGGCGCAGCATCCCCCTTTAACCGCCACGATTTAATTCCCCCCACGGTACAAACCGTCACCATTCCAAGCAGCAGTAATCCATTCACCCTAACTTTCGGTTCCAGCCAAAAAATTGTGCAGGGGACGGTACTGCTCCATCAAGCCGGAACGGGCGATTTGCCGGTGCAGCATGCGCTGGTGCTGGCGCATCGGGTGGACCGGTATGGCACGGCGCAGACGTTCACCAGCGCGGACGGACGCTATCAGATGCAGGTGTCATCGGGGCTGTGGGCGATGACCGTTAAGCCGGTGAGCACCACTGTGCCCGCCGATTGGGTCTATTCCAAACCGCCGCAATTCATTCATTTTAAACACGATACCTCTGCCGAAACCAAAACGCAGAATTTCACGGTGCTGGCGGCAGATGCTACCGTCATCGGCTCGGTGGTTTTGCCCGGCGGTGGCGCGCCCACTGACCCCTTTACGGTGACGGTGGCGCTGTTCAATAATGAAGGCATCGGGCGGCACGTGGAGGTTCAGCCCGGCGACCCGTTCACCGTGACTCTGCCGAGCGGCGGTTATAAAGTGGTCGTCCATCCACACAATCCGCAATATATGGGACCCGTTCTCGACCCGATTTTTGTGCCGGCAAACAGCACGTATGATTTGGGCGCGATTGAGTTGGTCGAAAAAGATGCCGCCATCACCGGCACGGTCACTGATGGCAGTGCGGGGGTGGCAGGGGTGACGGTTGCCGCGTGGCGCAATGGAACGCCGGAAATTCTGCGCACCGAAACCGCCGCCGATGGCAGTTATATTCTGCCAGTGGTCGCGGGTGATTGGCACGTGCGTCCCGCGCCGAATCCGTCCCAGCCGTATCTCTATCTTGGCGAGCCGACTGCGGTTTCGGTGGCGGCGGGTGAAACGGTGGCAGATGTAAATTTCGCGCTGACCCCCGCCACGGCAACCATCACCGGCGTGCTGGTGGATGAAAACGGCAATTCTGTGCCGGATGCCGACGGTTGGGCAAAAGCCACCGACACCACCGACCCGACCATTCACAACGGCGCACCCATCGAAAGCGGCGCGTTCACCATTTATG
Source organism: uncultured Anaerolineaceae bacterium (assembly GCA_964480075.1). Classification (GTDB taxonomy): domain Bacteria; phylum Chloroflexota; class Anaerolineae; order 4572-78; family 4572-78; genus JANTHQ01. Next base: position 3,194 of record CAYZQQ010000038.1, on the reverse strand, counting down.
TGCCCGGCGGAACCTATCGCGTGGCGGCGCATTTGGCGGGCGGCAGTCCGTATATGTCCACCGGCGAGCGGGAAGTGGCCATCGCCGCGGGCGGCACGGAAATCATCACCCTGACTGTGAAAGCTGAAGACGCGCGCATTGCCGGTGCGCTGTGGAATCCGCGCACGGAAACGGTGGTCACCGGCGTGGATGGCGCGGTCGGCGCGTGGTGGCAAAACAACTGGGCGGCAGACCGCATCGACCCCGCCAACGGCGCATACAGTCTGGATGTTTCGGCGGGGGTGTGGCATCTTGGCTACCGTATTGACCCCGATGCGAATTATGTGAAATTGCGGAATATCATCAATGTGCCGGTTGCCGCCGGGCAGACAAAAATTGTGCCGCTGCCGGTGGTCGAAAAAAATGCGGCGTTCACCGGCACGGTGCTCGCTCCCGATGGTTCGCCGCTCGGTGGCGCGCTGGTGTTGGCGCATGGCATTCACACCCGTGTGACCCTGCACACTCGCAGTGCGGATGACGGCTCGTTCCGGCTGGCGGTTCCGGCGGGGCGATACTGGCTCGGCGCAGCGGGTGGCGACCCGTCGTGGATAAAACCGGTGGAAATTGAAGCCGAAGTTGCGGCGGGCGAAACGTCCGGCGGACATACGCTCCAATTCCAACTGCCCGACGCGACCATCAGTGGCGCGCTAAGTATCAGCACTCCCGGATTGAACGGCGACGCGCTGGTGTGGGCGTGGTCGGAGGACGGCGGGTTTGTGAAAGGGCGATTCCCCATCACCGCGTCGGCGGGCAGTTACGCGCTCGGTGTGATGTCCGGCACGGTGTGGCACGTCGGTGCGGCGTTTGAAACCGACACCCAATTTTGGGCGACGCGCCAATCGGTGAAAGTAACCGGCAGCAGTGTCACGCTCGATTTGACGCTCAACGGTCCGCACGACAAACCCGCGCCGGTGGTGGTCACCTTTAATGCCGCCGACCCGCAACGGATTGACATGCGCGACGGCACACACATTTTCATCCCCGCCGGGGCGATGCCCGTTTCCGGCACAGTGACGCTGCGGGTGGTACCCATCGCCACGCTGCCGCATCAACGGTATGCGCCGAATGTGTACGGCTACGGGTACGCGATGCTCGCCACCGACAGCACGGGGCAGCCCATCGAATCGCATTTCAATCAGGATGTGGTCATCACCTTTGGATATGATGATGCGGAACTGGCGCGGCAGGGCATTTTTGAGCCGCGTCTGAAACCGGCGTATTTCTCAACCACCACCGACTCGTGGTCATTCCCCGACAGTTACGCGGTCAATATGGCAGACAATATCGTCACCATGCAGATTGACCATTTCACCAATTTCGTCCTGACCGCAGACGCGCCGGAGACAATCTACTTGCCGCTGGTGATGAAGTAGTTTCTGTTGTGTGAAACGTGCGTAAATATTTCAATAGCTGATATGGATTTTCAGAAGAAAGCCCGCCTAAATTTGGGCGGGCTTTTTGTATCTTCTCAAAATATCGGGGCAAAGTAGTGTGTTTTTCTCGTAGGGACAGCCCAATGGGCTGTCCCTACCCTGAATTATTGAGAAGATACGGCTTTTTGTATTACTGCTTTGGTTTTCCCAAAATTTATCCCAAAGTATCCCAATTTAATCCAAATGTTTGCGCATAGCCGTGCGATAGAATATCTCGAAGCGCTCTGCTGCCATCTTGGTGACACTTCCCACGCGCCCATCGCCGATGCGTTGCCCATTTAATTGCGTGATGGGCATAACATGCATGCTGGTGCTGGTGATGAACAGTTCACGTAGAGAGACGTCCAGTGGAATATCGCCTTCTACCACCGGGTATGGCGACATCGCCATCTCTGAGATAACGACTTCTTTTGTGATGCCGGACAGCGTTTTTGCGGCAGGTGGGGTAAGTAAACGCCCCGCTGCATCAACCGCAAAGAGATTGCTGCGTGCGCCTTCAAAATAGTTCCCATCGCTAATCAAAATAGCTTCCAAAGCGTTCTGCCGCTGGGCTTCGGCGCGCGCCAAATAGTTTATCAGCGTGTTGAGCGATTTACACTGCGGCAGTGCCCGTTCGCCTTCAAATGTAATGGCGGTTGCGCCCGTGGCATACAGGTCGGCTGGGTAGGTGCGGATTGGTTTGGGCAGAAATGCCACCAGCGGCGGGTCGGTGGGAGTCGCGCCGATTGCCAAAATTTGCAGGGCATAGCTTTCGGCGGGCAGGGCGCGAATGAGCGTTTCGCCCCACGCCAGCAAATCGTCAAAAGGCGGAAGTTCAATGGATAACCATCGCGCCGATATAATGAGGCGTTGGAGATGATTCCGCAAGCAAAACGGACGTCCCACGTCAACTTGAATCGCTTCGTATACCCCGAAACTGGTCAAAAAGACGGAATGCGCTAACGAAATTGTCGCCCGGTCAAACGGGCAAACGATGCCATTTACCAGGGCAATTGGGAATTTTGGTGACATAATAAGACCTCTATGTTATTTTATGGTATCCTCAGGACGTTTTCGGGCGCGTTTGAGCGCTTTGTGCAACCGTGCTTTGCTGGAATTTGGCGCATAAATGGTACGGGTAGTGTTCGGGCTGGCGTGTCCCAATAACGCTTGTACATCTTCAATGGGAACGGGGTCTTCCTCGTCATTGAATAATTGCCGCGCCAACCAATGTCGAAAAGCGTGCGGTCCGGTGAACTCGCCGACGCCTGCCACCTTTGCCCCGTCGGTAACAATTTTCCACACCATTTGGCGAGTGATGGGAATCCCTTTTTTGCTGCCGACAAACAGGGTGGCAGACGGGTCATTTCGCGCAGCGAGATAGGCTTGAATGAGCCGCAACGAATCTTGCGTAATCCAGATGGTGCGCCGTCTGCCACCTTTGCCCGTCACTTCGATTGCCACATCTTCGGGGAGGGGCAGCGTTTTTAGTGCGCGGTCAATTTCATCGCGAGTGAGACTCGTTAATTCGCTGACGCGCAATCCGGTATCGTATAGCACGTGAAGAATAGCGCGATTTCGCAGCAAGGCAATTTTGCGACGACGCTGTTGCCATTGCGCCAAATTTGAACTGCTGTCATTTTTCAGTCGCTCATCCGGGACTGGAAGTTCATCATAATACACAACAACCCTGCCGACGACCTTGAGCCTCTTTGCGGCTTTTACGACGTCGGCGGTTACCTT
>CAYZQQ010000037.1:0-15174 GCA_964480075.1 uncultured Anaerolineaceae bacterium | reverse complement strand
ATTGCAAATGCTCAACGATTATTGCCGCCCCATGCCCGCCGATTATCCGGCTCCTTTCGACACCATGCAAAAAGACAGTTGGTGTCAAATGGATGTCAATTGGGTGACGGACAACACTCAAATTGTCCATGCCTACGATGACGAATGGACATTGACCGGTATATCGGTGCGCGAAGACCACGGGTTGGAAGTTGCCATCGCTTATGAAGACCCCGCCGCTGAAACTGAAGCCGAACGCAAAACCGATAACTGGTTGTGGGCGGTTTCGCGGGGCATGGAAGAAACATTCATCAGCGGGAGAGATGAAGACGGCAACGGCGTGAGAGACATTGGGCTGGTTACGCAGAAAGAAGGCAAACCTGTCGCCGATGATTTGCTGGATATCAATACCGTCACCGCGCGTTGGGGCATTCCCATCACCTCGTCACTGCGCATCCAGAGCTATCCATCTTATGCAACTCAAGATAACATTGCCCAAATTATGATGACCGAAACGGTTAAACTGCTTGACGACAATTTCTCCGCCTACCGTGACCAAGGGGCAAATGCGCCTACCCTCCTTTTCACCCGCGAAGAACGATACCGCACAGCCGGGCTGGATTCGGTCAATTCGGTTTCAATAGCGGGGAACACGCTGACACTTGACCTCGCGCCTGCCAAACATAAATTGGAGGCGCTGGCGACTATGAACTGGGCGCCCTATCACTATCAAAACGGCGGATGGCAATCGTACCCCTTGGATGAATATTGGGATTTGATGGACGCGCGGCTGCAAACAATATTTCCGGCGGACGATTACCCTGAATTTGGCGAAGAAATTTCTTCGGGTGCAATTCTCGTTGCCAAATCTTTCTATCTGTCAATGACGCAAGGGCGCGTGGGATTAACGCAGGTGGGCAATCAATTGACCTACCAGTTTAATCCCGCCCAAACTGATGCTAAAATTAGAAGTTTTGTGGCAGATATTCTTGGCAAGGGCAAAACGGCGGGCGCGTATCGAGGCATGGTTTTCAACATTGCCGAAGCTGCTGCTGAATACGCGCAAAGTTTACCGGATTTATATTCTCCGAACACTTTTGCAAGCGTAATGGGAGTCGGGGAAACTTTTCTGAAATCAATTGGGGCGGGTGTTAAAAAAGTAGCGAGTGATAAAATAGGTAGTGTCGTCAGCTTGGCAAAAACTTTGTCTAAAAAATTAGGTAAAGCAGGCGCTATTGGTTTAGGGGTGGGTATTGCAGTAGCGGCGGTGGGTGTCGTGACGTTGGTCATTGTTGGTTACGCCTTGGGGAACGAAGTTGCCGCCTTTGTGGTGCAAAACGCCATCAGTGGATTGCTCACGGTTTTAACAGTTGTTACCGCTATTCAAACCACTTACAAAGCGGTAAAAGGGACATTGGATTCAATGTCAAAGGCGGCGACAAAAGCGGGCATAGTGGGTATGGTCATCGCGGTGGTAGCAACCTGGGGTGCATTTATCGCCACGATGGTTGCCGGCGGGGTAAAATTTTGGAGTTCGTCTTTTAATGCGGCGCTAGCGGGGGCAATTGGCATGACCGCGGCGGCAATGGTGATGTTTGCTATTATGAACATTCCCATTGTGGGGCAAGTAATTGCGGCAGTCATCGCCGCCATTGACGCAGTGATTTTTGCGCTGTGCGGCGCCTTTAATTGGAGCGAAGGCAAAGTGGGGCAATATATCTGTAAAGGGCTTTCGGGCTGGTTTTCCGAAGGCGTGTCATGGCTTATTTACGATTACACCGTCATGGTGGATATGGAAGCCGACAACCGTTTCCAAGTGAGCCAATTCGACCAAAATTTTGGCGATACTCAAAAAGGCGCAGCGGTGGGTAATAGCATCAATTACAGCGCGCACATCACCAATACCATCGATTTGGTCAGCGTCCCCATCGATTGGAAAGCGGCGGCTTATTGGTATCAGTACAATACCGACAATCTTAAATCCTCTACGTTTGATTATCGATGGCAAAGCGATGAAACGGACATTCACGATACCCTTTCGCGCAATACAATGAAGTATCAATGGCAACTAACCGATGGAGAGCGTCCCGTTTACATGAGCCGGGACCTCGCCACCGATGCCCCCATGCAATTTTCAGAAGCGGGCATTAATCGAACCGTGCCGTTGATTTTGGCGGAAGGCTATGCTGTGCCCGCCCAAGTATGTTGGGCAGCCCCCATTCCGCCGTTTTTTGCCCCTTATCCGCTTGCGCCGGTCTGTTACATTCGCACCGAAAAATCAACGTTACACATTGATATGGGGCAAAATTTACCATACGATGTTTTCCCCGCCACACTGGACGGTTTTTACAAATTAACAACTGCCGGCGACGGGTACACGCTGGCGTGGGGGCAAGCCGGTGATACCGTTTTCCTCCGCCAAAAAGACACCGACGGCGACGGCTTGCTCAACAAAGCCGATGGCGGTTCTGATCCCAACGATAGCCTCTGGGACAGCGACGGTGATACGCTGAGCGACTATTTTGAATTGCAAAACGGGAGCAGCCCCACCGATATTGACGCCGACGCCGACGGGTTAAGCGATTTGCGCGAATCCATCCTTGGCACCGACCCCAATCGCCCCGATACCGACAGCGACGGGCTACCCGACAGCGCCGAAGTGAACGGCTGGTTGTTTGTGTACGGCTTTGCCACTAACGGCACGCCGCTGAACACGTGGGTTACATCTGACCCGCTGGTAGCAGACACTGATGGCGACGGGTTGAGCGATTTGCAAGAGAAAACCTACGGGTTAAATCCGCGCGTGATATCGAACCCGGAAACTATCAAGCTGACCTCCGATGTGACCGAGCGCGACGCCCCAAAATTGCTCCTCCAATTTTCGGAAAGCAACGGCGCGGTGGCTTTTGCCGACAGTTCCGGCATGGAAAACCACGCGCAATGCGTGGGTAATTGCCCCGCCGCCGGCGTGGCAGGCGTTTATGGCAGTGCGCTCAGTTTTAAGAACGGCGAATCAATCATCGCTGCCGGCAAAGGCATAGATAACGCTCAAACCCTCACCATCGCCGCATGGGTCAAATTGGACGACCTTCCCTCGCGGGTGATACGCTTCATCAGTTTAAAAAACCACAAAGCCCAATTGCGGTATGATAATGGCGATTTAGTTTTCCGAATGCACATCGGGGGCGAAAACCGAGATATTCGTGTGGCAAACTCTTTGCAAATTGAAAATTGGTATCATCTTGCCGGAACCTTTGACGGCAATGAAATGCGGTTGTATCTTGACGGGCAAAGCATTGGCACATTGAGCGTCAGCGGCAACGTTCTCCCCGGCGATGGCGTGCAACTAAGCCATGAAACCGCCGCCCAATCGCTGGATGGCGCGCTGGACGAAGTGGCAGTCTTTGATTATGCCCTGTCGCCCGCCCAAATTAACCGGCTGTGCCACGCCCGCTATAATGTCGGCGATATGATTGTGAAACCGGGCGACACCTTGCGCTATCGCGCCACGGTTGAAAATACTCTGCTCAACCGGTACGCACAGGGCTTGCTCAATGCAGATTTCGGCAATACGTTGTCGGGCAATGTGCCGCCCATCACCTTTGTGTTGCCCCCGCGAAGCGCCACCGAAACCGGCGGCGATTTAAACGTGGCATCCACCGCCTCATCGGTTTTTAGTCTGACCCAGCGCGCCGGGGCGCTGATTACCGACTGGGCAGCGCAATCCGACAACGCCGCCGTGTGGCTCAAATTAGATGAAGCCGCCGACTCACACACCTTTATGGATTCCTCCGGCAGGCAGCCGCCCCACGATGGCACATGCTCCGGCAATGCCTGCCCCACTGCCGTCACCGGCGTTTTTGGTAATGGCTTACATTTTGATGGCAACAATGATACCGTCATTGCAAATGGCAACAATTTCGGCGATTGGCAGCAGGTAACGCTGGCAACGTGGGTTAAATTCGACAGTTTTCCCAATCACAAAATGCGCCTGCTAACGCTGGGCAACTCGCAGGCATATCTGGAATATGACAGCGGACAATTGGTATTTTATGCGAGTACTTCCGGTAGCGCGGGCGTTGTTGTTGCCGACACCCTGCAAACCGGGCAATTCTATCACGTTGCCGGGGTGTATGACGGTAACAAAATAAGAATATATATCAACAGTGATGAAAAACAATCGCTCACCATCGGCGCCGGCACAATTGCCGCCGGCAATCAGGTGAGGTTCAGCCAAAACAGCCGCCCGCTGGATGGCATTCTGGATGATGTGCGGGTGTACCGGCGTGCGCTCAGTGTGGACGAAATTAACGCCCTGTACGGCGCGCCCATCCTGCAATTGCACTTGGATGAAGCCCCACGGCAGAATGGGTCCACCTTTTACAGCGACGATTCGTATGTGGGCAATCGGGGAAGTTGCATTAACTGCCCCGACAGCGTGCGGGGGGTGGTGGGCAATGCCGTCGAAATGAACGGAGAAAATTACATCGACCTCCGCAGTAACCCGCAACTCAACCTGCACGACGGACAATTTTCGCTGTCGGCGTGGGTGTATCCTGACAAACAGGTCGAACCGCAAAATACCGACTGCCCACTGACGGTGCGCTATTATGACAGTTCCGGACATTTGGCTTCTCCCCCCCTCTGCGAAACCGGCGACAGTTGGAGCGCGTCGGGCTGGCAGATTGACCACAATTGGGGCGACGGGGCGCCACCGGGCATTGACGTGACCACCGATGATTTCCGCGTCACTTGGACGGGTGATTTCTACTTCCCCGGCGGAAACTATTCTTTCACGGTGGATGGTGATGATAGTGTCGAGGTATTTGTTGATAATAACTCCATCGTTTCGTATGTGGCGAATCTGCCGACTATCAGCGAATATGAGAACAAACATACCAGCGTTTATCTGAAAGGCGTACATACCATAAAAGTTAATTATCGTGAATATACCGGCAAGGCGTTTGTCAAAGTGCGCTGGTCGCCTCCGGCGGTGCAGGGTATTTTCGGCGCAAATACCGGCACAAAGAATGCCTATCCCACGCTGGAAACGGTGGGGCGCAAATTGCGCATCGGCTTTGGTAATGGTGCGCAATTCGTCAGCCGAACCACCCCCGACAACGTGCTGACCGTCAACCGGTGGAATTATGTGGTGGTCACCTACAATGCGCCCAATTTAACGCTGTATGTGGATGACCAACGGGTGCATGGGTGGAGTTTGGGCAGCAATGCGCTGCCTGCCGCAAACGCCACTGCCTTCGATTTGGGGCGCAGCGGCAATACCGGGCATATCTATCTGGATAAAATGCACGTGCTAGAAGAAGGCGACTATGGTTCCAGCGCCGAAATTTTCCTGAAATGGGAAGATACCAGAATTTGCCTGTCCGGGATGGAAAACGAGAATGATCCTGCGAAGTGTCAGTGGAAAGGACTGGGCAATGGGGCAGATAAAGACATCAACGACACCGAAACAGTCTCGGGTTGGCACAATGACCTGCTTGCCATAGAAGACGACCCGCAGACAGATGATTTGGTGGGGAGACACACATTCAGCCTCAACGACCCTGCCGAGCCGTATCTGCGCTTCAATTGGCAACAGCAGCAGGACATCAACAACCCCAGTAGCACCCATATTTACCTCTTTATGGGCGACCCATCTACGAACAACCAAAACCACTGGGCGTTCAACAATCCGTCCGTTCCCTTCCGGGGAAAATTGGATGAACTACTTTTCTACCGGCGGGCGATTACCGAGACAGAGATAGACGAACTGTATCACACCCGCAATTCCGCGCTGATGCACATCACGCTGGACGACCCGCCCGGCAGCAGCACGTTTGAAAACCGGGTAGATGTGAGCGGGCAAAACAATGGCGTGTGCGCCGGCTCCGATTGCCCCACTGCCGGGGTCAGCGGGCGGCTGAACCAAAGCGCCTATTTTGATGGCGCGCACAACTACCTGACCGTCGCCAACTCGGCGGGAACCGGCTTCGGCGGCGACCCGTTCACGCTGGCGGCGTGGGTCAATCCACAGCACAGCGGCACCATTCTCGCCAAAGATAACGCCAACGTCAGCCGCGAATATCGCCTGTATGTGGGCAGCGACCACAAAGTCCACTTCTTCTATCGCGGCTCCACTGAACTTGTGTCGCCCAACGCCATTCCGTTTGGCAAATGGACGCATGTTGCCGTCTTGAATGATGGCAGCACATTCAGCATACTTATCAACGGACAGCAGGTTGTCAGCGGCGCAAACAACAGCGACATTGGCGATAGCAGTCCCCCCGTGACCATCGGGGCGCATTTGAACAATGGCGCAGCGACAGGATTTTTCCACGGCAAAATAGATGATGTGCAAATTTACAACAGTTATTTGAATAACGACACCATCGTCCGCACTATTTATAAAGCCGCGCCCGTTTGGCAATTGCACGTTGATGAGCGGCAAGGCGCGACCGCTTTTATTGATGCGGCGAACGGCGTATCCGCCACCTGTTCCGGCGACGCGTGTCCCACCGCCGGCGCAGACGGGCAAATTGGGTTGGCAGCAAAATTCGATGGCATTGACGACACGCTGACCGCCGCCAACAGTGCCGCTACCGGCGCACAAACGTTTGCGGTGGGGGCATGGGTCAAACCTACTGCCACTAAAGCGCAGCCACAACTTTTGCTCGGCAAAGCATCCGTCGATGGCAACGTCCGCAATTATGCGCTGCTCATCCAATCCGGCAATATCATTCGATATTCGATGCAAAGCGCAGATTGTTCCACCTTCCATACATTCGACAGTATCGGCTCGCTGATGCCAAATCAGTGGAATCACATAATGATGGTGTATGACGGAAACACCTTCACCCTGTATTTGAACGGCAGCCGCGACAGCAGTCACACTATCGGCGGGGGAAGCGCCTGCACCAATTCCGCCGACCTTAAAATCGGCGGCGGCGTGAGTTGGGCGGCGCCTTTTGCCGGATATATGGATGAAGTGACCATTTACAACCCCGACGCGCTTTCCAAACAAAATGTGACCGATATTTTCCAATATCAATCTGCATGGGTGGAAGAACGGATCAGCCACCGGTTGACCATTGATGCCGACCCGCCGACCTCTGTCCTGCAATCCAACCGCACTGTGCTGCCCAACGAATTCACGCTGATGCACATTGATGCCCACGACGGACAGAGCCGGGTATCGCTGGCAGAATTGGGCGTAAAAAAATCAGGCTGGAGCACAACTCGCTGGATTCCCGCCGATGCCTGTCTCGGTTCCGATGGCAGTTCCGCATGGTGTCCCGAATTTGACCCCACTCAAACGGGTTGGGGCGGAGGCGCATACACCCTGCAAACTCGCGCCACCGATGCGGTGGGCAACCGCGAAACCCCATCCGCCGGGGTGACGGTACTGGTGGATGGCACGCCCCCCGTCATCGCCACCGGCATCACCGACGGCGCAATTCTGGGCGCATCAGCGCATCCCACCCGCCAAAACGCTTGGCGCGTTCAACTCTCCGGCACGGTCAGCGATAGTGGTAGCGGCGTTGAAAGTGTCATCGTCACCCTGCTGGATAGTAACGGTCAACCCGCCGGAGAAGGCGCACAAGTGGCAACTGTCAACGGCAACATCTGGTCGCTGGATTATATTTTTGATACCGCGCCCAGCGGCGAATATACCATGCGCGTCAGCGCCACCGATAACGCCATCTCTGCGCAAACGGGCATCGGTAATCAAAACACGCAAGACCTCATCACCATCAACATTGATTCACGCGCGCCCGCCGCAACATTGACCACCACCCTGCCCACTGTTTTGACCGATACCCTCACGCTGCACGGCGATGTATCTGACTCGCCCGCGCCGGCTTCGGGCGTGGCACAGACCCAACTGGCATGGCTGCCCACCTTCCCCGGCTCGCCCTTTGTAAACGCAACACCACTCGCCGGTCAGATTCTTCATCTACCCTTTGAAGATTTCTCCGATGCGGAAGGAATTCTGACTTTCCGCGACATTTCCGGCGAAGGGCACGATGGCGTTTGCGGCGGTGGAAAATGTCCCGCCAATGGTCAAGCGGGGCGCATCGGCAATGCTCTCAGTTTTGATGGCAAAAATGACCGCATCAATCTGGGAAAAAGCAATCTCAATCAGCTGACCACTAATTTCACTTTGATGGCGTGGATAAAACCGAACCAATTGAAGAACTATCGCCAACAAATTATCGCTTCAGCGCGTGCCAACAGCGCCGATGGCTTCGGCTTTGGTCTAAAACGCGCCGGATTACGCTTTAGCGCCTTTGGCGGGCAAGATTATGATACTGCCAACGTTGAATTACAATCCGACCAATGGACGCATGTGGCAGTAGTCATTTCTAATACCGATATTACTTTCTATGTCAACGGGCAAGCGATAGAAACCTTTGCGCTCGCCGCGCCCATAATTTCCAATACCGATGACGCGCTTTTAGTGGGAATGAATACCGGCGTGGGCAATTTAAAGCCCACCAACGCTTTTGACGGTTTAATTGACGATGTGCGTATTTTCAATCGACCGCTTGATGCCGCAGAAATTCGGGCAATTTTCCATGCGAATGATGCCGCGCTGATTTTGCCCTTTGAAAACGCATGGGCAAGCGATGGTTCGCCGCTAAATGATAAATCAGGCTGGGGACAAAACGTCACGCTTCACAGCGCGGATGTCGTCAACAAAGCGGCGCAAGGAGAAGTGGGGGCGTACAGTTTGACGTTTGACGGCAATGACGATTATGTGAGCATTGCCGATAATGACGGGCTTAACTTGGGCGACGGGCAATTTACGCAAGCCGTCTGGGTTTACCCCGATGCTGCGGGCGGCAATGATGCCGCCATCATCGGCAGTGATGCCTATGACGACGCGCCCCATCGCTATCCCTTCATCCAAATTGCCGACCGCACAAAATTGCGGGTGGGCTTCGGAAACGGCAGCAATTTTGACAGCTTCACCACGGGCGATGTCTTGACCGAAAACGCATGGAATCACGTAGCTGCTACCTTCGATGGTGAAAGCTACAAAGTTTACGTCAACGGCGCGGAAGTTGCCCACAGCGACCAACTCACCGGAGAAACACCTTATCCCACCCAACACTTTGATTTGGGGCGGGGAACAGCGACGACGGACGCCCCCGCTTGCGCCACCCTCAATTTGAAATGGTTCAAACCGTTGCCCAGATTTGCGCAAAGTTTCCGCATAAAAGTAGATGGCAATGTTGTTTTCACCACCGATACTTATCCGCAAATCGGAAAGAAAATTACCCTTGACCAAGGTATCAATTTCTGCGGCAACGCGCAAATTGCGGTGGAACGGGGAAATTACAATTATGCACTGGCGCAACAACAATGGATACCGATGGGTGCGCAAAGCGTCAATACCGCCCCGGGCTTCAATATCCACACCTTCACCGAAAGCTGGTCTGATGCGACCCTCCGTTGGCGCGTCATCTATACTTCAGATGACCTTTCCCATTTCACAGGCAAATTGGACGATGCCCGCATTTACACCCGCGCCCTTTCTAATTTTGAAATTGCAGACCTCTATCGAAGGGGCTGGCAAAACGCCACCCTCGCCGATGTGGGCGCGGCGGACACAACTTGGTCGGATAGCGTCCCCGCCAAGCTCGAAGGCGCGTATCAATTGGCGTTGCGCGGTGTGGACACCGTTGGCAACGTTGACGTTTCGCCGGACACGCAAAACGCCTGGCGCGGCTTGGCAGACACGCTAGACCCGCGATTATCCATTGACCGCGAAACGCTGGGCGACAATTATCGCTACACCGTTACGGCGCAAGATTTCAACTTGACCGAAGACGGATTTGTTTCACCGTGCGGCATCGGGGTGGCGACCGACCGTCAATATTATCAATCGGCATGGTATCAAGCCTTGTCCGGGCAAACCGTCAACGCTAACCAGAAACTTTTCAAACTGACCGCCGTCTGTGATGTCGCCGTTGATGCCGCATTGACCGAAGCGGGCGCGTATGACACGCTTGGTTTGGCGCGGCAAGTTGTCGTTTCCGGCACTATTGCTTATGTGGCGGATGGCGCGCGCGGCTTGCAGATTATCGACATTTCTAATCCCGCCGCGCCGCAATTGTTGGGCGTTTACGATGCGCCAAGCGCAGATGATGTTCCTATAGACGCGCGTGGTGTGGCTTTGCGGGATGGGTATGTTTATGTAGCTGATTACAATCGGCGCTTGCTAATTTTGGACGCTTCCAACCCAACGCAACCCCAACTGATTGGTGAAAGATTTGTAGGATTGGGGGAACTCAATGGCGATATTGAGTTTTCCGGCAATTATGCTTTTGTCGCATCACTTCACGGTTTGCAATCCTTCGATGTCAGCAATCCCGCCAACCCGAGTTGGCTCGGTTATAACGCTACCGATGGGGCACTGGATGTTGCTTTGAATGGCAATGATGCCTATCTTGCCGTGGGCGATGCGAGTGAAATCGCGGTAGTGGATGTCTCGCTGCCGCAGGTGATGATGCAAGCGAACACCATCGGTACACCGGGTAACCCGCAGGGCGTGACAGTGGCTAACGGCTATCTGTATGCCGCCGCCGGGACTGCCGGTCTGCTGGTGTTCGATATTTCCCAGCCGGTGACACCCACGCTCATCGGGCGGTGGAACACTTCCGGGTATGCCCGCGATGTCACCATTAACGGTAATTTCGCTTATGTTTCAAACGGGCAAAAAGGCTTGCAAGTGATTGACATTAGCGACCCCGCTCACCCCTCAATCATCAACAGCGGCGATACCCCCGGCGACGCGCACGGCGTGGCGGTGAATGACAGTTACGCTTACGTGGCTGATTTCAGTCAAGGCTTGCGCATCATCAATTTTAATAGCGTGACCGACACCGCCACTGCCTGCGATACGACGGGCAATTGCACCACCGTCGGCGTTGCAACACCGCGTGAAAATATGTCGGCGCAAACGACGGCAGAGACATCAACGTTGGGCATCACTATTTTGAATATGCCCACCGTGTTGGACAGCATCAACCCTGTCAATATCATCGGCAAGGCACATGCCACCACTGATTCGTTGCGCGCCCTAACCGTCACGGTTGACGCATCCTCCATCTACACCGAAAGCTGGGGAATCGGCGTGTTGACCGAAACCACTTGGACGGCAAATTGGTCTCTCTTTGGCGAAGGCTTGCATCGCATTCAAGCCGATATGCTCGCGTGGAACAGCAACACCGCCACCGACGTTTTCACTGTGGCAGTTGATATTGCCCCACCGACGGTGAGCATTACCCCCACGGTGTTGACCGAAACGCACTATCACGCTCCCAACGCCATCGACCTGACCGGTTTGGTAATTGATGGCGGCGGCGTTGAGCGGGTGCAACTCAGTATTTTGGATAGCCCGACCGTGGAACTTAATGCGGCAATCAACGGCGATGATTGGCGGGCAACATGGTATCTCGGCGCGGCGCCTCCGCCCGATGGCAAAATTTATACCGTCACCGCCCGCGCCATTGACATTGCCGGACGGCGCGCGCAAGTCACAAAGAGCGTCACCATTGACGTAGTGCCGCCATCGCCCGTGACCCCCACCCTGAGTTCGGGGGGCGTTCCCCTTGCCGTTGGCGATACGCTTCGAGATTCATCGCCTACCTTGACGCTCAATTGGTCTGCCGCCACCGATGGCAGTGGGTTGTCCGGCTACCAAAGCCTGTGGACAACGCAAATCACAGCAAGCGTCGCCACTTTTTCCGCAACACACAGTACCGTAACGCATAACGACCAATTTATTGCCGGCGACGGGCAAAAAATCACCGCGCGCGCCACCGCCGCCGATATTTACGGGCATACCCATTGGCAAAGTATCGGTCCGATTTATGTCGATAGCCCGCTTACGCCCGATTATGTGCCGCTGAACGATACCGACGGTATCTATCTGGGATGGATGGACAGTGGATGCAGTTTAATTGGCGTTGACCGTCGCGTGAGCCGTTCTGCCGTCGCCGGCGAATCGCCCAACGCCGAACAAAACCTCTACGCTTCATGGAATACCGAAGCCTTGCGTTTAGCATGGCAAGGCGCAAATTGGAGTGCGGACGGCGATTTGTTCATCTATCTCGATACCGCAGCGGGCGGCACGGATACCGCTTTTAACCCCCATCCCGAAAACGTGACAGTCACACTGCCCGCACCGATGACGGCGGATTATCTGGTGTGGGTGCGCGATGCGAATACGGCGCAGCTGCTGCACTGGGACGGCACGCAGTGGGATTTCGCCGCCGCGCTGACCGCCGACGCCGGGCAATACCGTTTCGATGCGGGACACACCGACCTGTATCTCCCCTTCGATTTGCTCGGCATTGCCAACCCTGCCGCCACCGCGTTGACACTGGTCGCCTTTGCTGCCAAAGAAGACAGCTTAAACCTGTGGGCGGCAATGCCCAACACCAACCCGCTCGGCGGGGGCGATATTACCTTGACGCACAGCTATCAATGGAACGCATTGGGCAATGGCGTGTGCCTCAACGGCAGTGACGGTTCATCCGCACCCTACATTGACAGCGACCTTGATTTTAACTTCTTCACTCAACCCACCTCCGCCACACTGATGGGGCAAGGGCAAATTATCAGTTACACCATCCGCTATCAAAATCGCGGCACCGTCACCGCCACCAACGTGTCAGCGAACATTCTCGCCCAAAATGCCCTGCGCTTGCCCAACGGCGAAGCGCCGGACTTCACCCGACAAACGGTGGTGTTGGGCGATATTGCGCCCGGCAAAATGGGCAGCATCACCTTTGAAGGCAGCATCAATTTAACCGCCGCCCAAAGCGATTACGCCGCCTGCATCGCCACTCAACCCGATTACGCTTGCCAATATCACCTGAAGCAAGCCGACATCACCATAGGAACCTACGATACCGCCCATCCGCCCACAGGTGAAACCATCGCAGATTGGGCAGATACCCATCCGGTCGATGCCTCGCCGCCGGAATTTGTGGGCATTACCACCCCCGAATACATCCTTGCCGCCGGACAAAATACGCTTTCGGGCTACGCTTACGACAACGCCGGTGTGCCCTTTGTCTCGCTGCAAATTCAACCGCCCGGCGGCGGCACGCCGAGCCTGCTCAACTGCCCGGACGGTCAGCCGGATGATGGCGCGTGGACATGCAATTGGGATTTAAGCGGCGCAAACAACGGCGATGCCTTCGGCGTGCGCCTGCAAGCCACCGACAGTTTCGGGCAGGTGAGCGGCTGGACAGATTGGGGCACGCTGATGGTGGACGCGCAACCCCCGACCATCACCTTGAGCCAAAACACCACCCAAGCCATCTCCGGTACGATATTGAACCGAAGCAATATTTCATTCTTGGGCACGGTGAACGATAATTACGGCATAAAAAATATAGAAGCCTGTTTGGACGGTACATGCTCGGCAATGGAGATTCAATTGGATACCGTGCCTGCTCAATATTATGACGATATTCCGACCTTGCCCATTGTCGTTGACGGAACCGCAACTTGTGGCGGTGGCGAAATTATCCGCACCTTCATTGTAACCGATAGTTTCACCATCGGCGAGGTTGAATTTGGCTTTGCCGCCGAACACACTCGGCGCAATGATTTGCAAGCCATTCTGCAATCGCCGCAAGGCACCCAAGTACGCCTGCTTTATCCCAACGGCAGTATCGACAACACCCAAAATTACAATGTACGCCTGCAAGATTCGGCGGCAAGCCCCTACAACAGCGGCATCGGCGATGACGTTGCCGCGCCTTACTTTGACCGCGACGCGCGTCCCAACCAACCTTTGAGCCGCTTCCGTGGCGAAGACGCCGCCGGAACATGGACGCTCTCCCTCTGCGATTGGAATTCGGTTGAAAATAACGGCGCATATCAGCGCAGTCAACTGATTCTCCTCCCGCAGAACAACGCGGCGCAAACCGGAATTTGGTCATTCCAAATGCCTGAATCGAGCAATCTTGATTACGTTTCAAAAACCATTTCGTTCTACGCCGAAGATTCAGTGGGCAATCGTAGCAATCCATTGGAGGCAAAATACACCATCGACGATGTGCCGCCCACCCTCACCGCCACATTGGTGACAGCGAGCAGCCCGTTGACGTTCACCCTGCCGGCATTGGTCGGCACGGCGGATGACGGCGGCGCGATGAGCAACGTTTATGTCACCGTGCAAACCCCGGCGGGCAGAGTTTACGCCGAGCGCGTAGAATTAACGGGCATAAATTGGCAGTATGACCTTCACCCGATTATGCCCGGACATTATACTTTGTGGGTGCGCGCCGGTGACTCGGCGGGAAATATCGCCGACATTGCGCCCTTTGGAATCGACATTACATCGCCCACCACTCTTTACCTGCCGTTGATAATGCGCAATTACACCCCGCCCGTCGTCGCGCCGGATTTGGTGGTCAGCAATGTTACCGCCACCGCCGATCAATTGCAGGTGGTCATTAAAAATAAAGGCGACGCTCCGGCAGAAAATGCCTTTTGGGTGGATGCGTACATCAACCCCACCACCGTGCCAACCGCCGTCAACCAAATCTGGCAGGATATGGGCGATGAAGGTGTGGCGTGGGGTGTGGACGGCGACATTTTGCCCATTGCCCCCGGCGAAGCGCTCACTCTGACCGTACAGGGCACCGCCACCCAAACCGTCGGCGATGCGTATTTCTGGGCGGAATATAGTCACGTTTCGTGGACGCTGCCGGAAAGCACGCCCGTTTACGCGCAGGTTGATTCGGCAAATGCCAACACCAGTTACGGCAACGTGCTGGAAAATCACGAAATTAAAAATGGACTTTACAATAACATCGCCGGACCCGTTTTGTCAACGCTTGCGACCACACGAACACCTTTGCCCACCCGTATCGATAATCCCTATTTGAATGAAAATAATTTACCACTCAGAGCAAAGATGGAAAAGACATATCGAATATGGCTGCCCGTAATTCTAAAATCAGCAATAATCTTGGAGGTGCCGCCGGCGCAAAACCCGAACAAAAATTTTCAAATATGGTTGCCGTTAGTATTGAAATGAATATAGGTTCAACCGGAAATGAATACTCTCCGCAGCAAGCTGCGAGGTATCAAAATGTCATTCCGGAAATTCTCGCAGGAAATTATCCGGAATCCATTTTCTGGATTCCCGCTTTCGCGGGAATGACA
>CAYZQQ010000036.1:0-15282 GCA_964480075.1 uncultured Anaerolineaceae bacterium | reverse complement strand
ATACCGGCTATCACAAATACGGCTGGGACCAGCCCGATGTGCACAATCCGAACGCGCAGGGTGGGGTGGAAAACAAGGAATTCGAATTTTATGTGCGCCATCCGGGTCCGTCAGCCGACTTCTTCCAATGGGCGATGGATATGGAGCTGAAAATTGTCGGGACGGATTGCGGTTCGGCGGAACACCCCATGAACACCCCGATTCGATATATGCACGCCGGTGAATTTGCCAAAGCCGAAGCCAAGCTAAAAGAAACCACCGGCAAAAGCTGGGATGAAACATTCCCGCCGGAAGAATATCACAAATTGACCCACATTGATATGCCGAGAGCGCATTTGATTTTGGCGGAATCATTGGGCGGGCAAATTGACGAACTGAGCAACCAGCGGGCATGGATTATGATTGAACCCATTCCATACACAGAGGTGGAATCGTCTTGGAGCCGCGCCATTGCGCTTAAAGCCCCCGACGGCATGAGTGACGACGACTTTTTCGCTTTTATGGCTTCCGCCGACACCCTCGATTTAACCGTGCCGTTCAGCGTGCAAACGCCGCAATGGGCAAACTACGAGCCGCTGACTGTCACCTACACCAAACGGGTCGGCGGGCAGTATTTCGGCATGGGACGCAATAATGCTCACTGCCGCGCCAGCTTCCATTTGGGAACCCATATGGACGGCGAAAAACATTTCTGGTCTGCCGGGCGCACCATCGGGCAAATGCCGCTGGAACACTGGTTCGGTCCGGGTGTCATCGCTGATATTTCCGATGTGGTCAGCAATTCCAGCGTGTACACCCCGCAAATGATTATGGATACCGCAGATGTGCAAAAAGGCGACATTCTCATCATCAAAACCGGTTACTACAATTACGGATGGGCTAGCCCCGACTCCGATGAATTCCGCTATATGATTAAACATCCGGGACCGTCACCTGATTTTGCCGACTGGTGTCTCGACATGGAAATTAAGTGGCTGGGGGTGGATTGCGTGGCTATGGAACATCCAATGAACACCATCCAGCGGCTGTGGCATCCCAAAACGTTTGAAGAAGCCAACCGCAAACTCATCGAAACATTTGGCAAAGATTGGGATGAGATGTACCCGCTCGATAAATATTATCAAGATATGCACCTGAATTTGTTCCCCAAAGGCATTGTGCATGCCGAAAACCTCGGTGCGGATATTGCCCGCGCCAAAAGCGGTCGCTATTACATCGGTGCGTTCATCCCCAAAGGGATGGAACTCGCCTCGCTGTGGGGACGGTTTATCGCATTTAAAGAAGGTGAATGAGTTCCCCCCCTCTCCTTAATCCCCTGCCGTGGGGAAGGAAGTTCCCCTCTCTTTGAGAGGGGATGAAGGGGGGATATCTCTATTCGGAGGCAATTTTATATGAAACCAGCGCCATTTGAATACCACGCCCCCGCCACCGTTGAACAAGCCCTAAATTTGTTGGCGGCGCACGGCTACGATGCCAAAATTCTGGCGGGGGGACAAAGTTTAATCCCCACTATGAATTTCCGGTTGGCGCAGCCCGGCATTTTGATTGATTTGAACAATATTCCCGCGCTGCAATATATCGACTCCACCTCCGCCGGCGGCGTGCGCATCGGCGCAATGACGCGCTATAGCGCCGTGGAACATAGCCCGCTCATCGCCGAGCGTGTTCCGTTGTTGGTTGAAACCCTGCCTCACATTGCCCACCCGCAAATTCGCACGCGGGGAACCGTTGGCGGAGCCATTGCCCACGCCGACCCCGCCGCCGAAATGCCGGCAGTTTGTGTGGCATTGAGGGCGCGGTTCAAATTGCGGCGCGGCAGTTCAGAACGATGGGTCACTGCGGAAGAATTCTTCGTCGGGCTGTTTGCCACCGTGCTGGCATCGGACGAAATGCTGTTGGAAATTGAACTGCCGCCATTGCCGCCGCGCAGCGGCTGGTCATTTCAAGAAGTGGCGCGGCGACACGGCGATTATGCGCTGGCAGGCGTCGCCGCCGGAATTGCACTTGATGCCGCCGGAAATTGTGCCGATGTGCGACTGTCGTTCATCAGTGTCGGCGACCATGCGATGCCGGCACACAACGCCATCGCCGCGCTAAAGAGGCAATCTCCCACCACCGAAGCCATCGCCGGCGCTGCCGCCATCGCCGCGCAAGAGGACATTTCGCCCGGCAGCGACATTCACGCCACCGCAGCATACCGTCGCCATTTGGCAAAAGTACTGGCACAGCGCGCGCTGACTCAAGCCGCAGACCGCGCATCGGTGAGATAGAGGAGAGCATCATGGACAACAAAGTTGAAATTACCGTCACCATCAATGGCGCTGAATATCGCCGCGCTGTGGAACCACGGTTGTTGCTGAGCGATTTTTTACGCCACGAACTGAGGCTTACCGGCACGCACGTCGGGTGCGAACACGGCGTGTGCGGTGCATGTACCATCCTTTTTGACGGCGACCCCGTCCGTTCGTGTCTGATGTTCGCCGTGCAAGCCAACGGTCATGATATTATGACCGTTGAAGGATTGGGAACGCCCGACAATTTACACCCGCTGCAAGCCGCATTTATGGAAAAGCACGCCCTGCAATGCGGTTTTTGCACCCCCGGTTTTTTAATGTCACTAAAACCCTTTTTGGAAGAAAATCCTTCCCCCACTCCGACAGAAATCCGCGAAGCGCTGTCCGGCAACTTGTGCCGATGCACCGGTTACGAAAATATGATAGACGCAGTGGAACTTGCCGCCGAAAATTTGCGGAACGGGTAAAGGAGAACCTATGGCAGCAAAATATATCGGTCAACCTGTAAAACGAAACGAAGACCCCCGGTTGCTCACCGGGCAAGCATTATTTGTGGATGATGTTGACCTGCCCGGCATGGCACATGCCGCATTTTTGCGCAGCGATTATGCGCACGCCCGCATTGTCAGCATCGACACCGCCGCCGCCAAAGCGATGCCGGGGGTTGTTGCGGTATACACTGCCGCAGACCTGGGCGATTTTTGGCATCCCAGCCCGATGATTGTCCAGCCGCCTGCAACCATTAAAGATATTGTGTTCAATGCCCGCCCGCAAATTCCTATGGCAAAAGACAAAGTGCGACACATCGGCGACCCGGTGGCGGTGGTCATCGCCAAAAGCCGGTACATCGCCGAGGATGCCGCCGAGCAGATTTGGGTGGAATACGACCCGCTGCCGGTGGTGACCAATATTGAAAAAGCGCTGGAACCGGACTCGCCGCTGTTATACGAAGAATTGGGCACAAATCTCGCCTCTCACGTGCAGCAGGAAAAAGGCAGTTACGCCGAAGCCGCCCAAAATGCCGACCTCATCATCGAACGCCATATAATCATTGACCGGGGCGCCGCCGCCGCGATGGAAAATCGCGGGATTGTGGTCAATTGGGACGCAAAAAGCCAGCAAATGACTATGTGGAATACCACCCAAGCCCCCATCCCCATCCGCAATGGCATTGCCGCCACACTGGGGCTATCGGAACATCAGGTACGGGTGATTGCCCCGTTTGTCGGCGGGGGGTTTGGACCCAAAATTATGTTGTGGCAACCGGAAGAAGTGTTGCTGCCGTGGGCTTCGATGAAACTGAACCGTCCCATCAAATGGATTGAAGACCGCCGCGAAAATTTTTTGGGAACCACACAGGAACGCGGACAGATACATGATGTGGAAGCCGCATTTTCCAAAGATGGCAAAATTCTGGGACTAAAAGACGTTTTTCTGCACGATACGGGCGCATACAACCCCTACGGGCTCACAGTGCCACTGAACACCCAAACGCACTCGATGGGAACTTATGATGTTCCGAACCTGTATACGGAATTTAAGGTTGTGTTCACCAACAAAATGATTGTCACCCCGGTGCGCGGTGCGGGTAGACCGCAGGGTATCTTCTTGGTGGAACGGATGATGGATTTGGCGGCTAAAACGTTGGGGCTAGACCCGGTAGAAATTCGCCGCAGAAACCTGATTCCCGTTGACGTATTTCCGGTACACCATTCCATCATCGGGCAGGATTTTATTGAAGCCATTTATGACAGCGGCAACTTTCACGGGCTGCTACAAAAAGCAAAAAAACTGATTGGGTATGATCAATTCATCACCGACGAACAGCCAAAACTTCGCGCCGCAGGGAAACATGTCGGTATCGGGTTGGCGACATTTATTGAAAGCACGGGCGTGGGACCGTATGAAGGCGCGCGCATCACCGTGGAATCCAGTGGGAAGGTCAATTTGGTGACGGGTGTCGGCACGCAGGGGCAAAGCCATTTTACCTCTTTTGCCCAAATTGCCGCCGAGCAGTTGGGGGTATCGGTGCGGGATGTGGAAGTTGTCACCGGCGATACGGCACAATTTCACTGGGGAACCGGCACCTTTGCCAGCCGGGGCGCGGTGGTGGCAGGCAACGCTATTTTTGCGGCGGCAAAAGAAGTTCGCGCGAAAATTTTAGCCAAAGCCAGCGAAATTTTGGATGCCCCCGAAGAAGAACTCGAATTGGAGAACGGCGTTGTCCGCATCGCCGATATTCCCGAAAAATCCATCAGACTCGGCGAACTGGCAATGCTTGCCAATCCGCTGCGCGGCGCCGTGGAACCGGGTACCGAACCGGGGTTGGAAGCCACCGAATATTTCGGACCAAAATACGGCACCACCGCCAGCGGAGTCGCCGCTATGATTGTGGAAGTTGATGCTGACACGATGATGATTGACATCAAAAAATTCGCTATGGCGCACGATTGCGGCACGGTCATCAATCCGATGGTGGTGGACGGTCAAATTCACGGGGGGGTATCTATGGGAATTGGACATTCATTTTACGAACAACTGATTTATGACGATGAAGGACAATTGCTCAACGCATCGTTTATGGATTATCTGGTTCCCCGTTCCACCGATATGCCACCCCGCATTGAAATTGCACACCAAGAAACAAAATCGCCGTTAAACCCGATGGGCAGCAAAGGCGTCGGTGAAGCGGGTGTCATCCCCATTCCGGCGGTGCTGGCGCAGGCGTTGGAAAATGCGCTGAATATTGACGGATTGGAAATTTTGGAAATGCCGATGAGTCCCAATAGATTATTCGAGTTGGTGCAGGAAGCAAAAAATAGTGAATAGCCATTAGAGATTTTGCCCTCCCCTGCCCCCTCCCTAACCTTCCCCCTCAAGGGGAGAGGGGGAAGGTTAGGGAGGGGGTATATCACTCGTCCCCTCGGTTCAGGGGCATATACGAAAGGAAATCCGATGAAACTATCCGGCGAATTTGTTTTTGATGGCAAACAAAACGAAGTATGGGAACTTTTGCGTGACCCGGACGAGCTGGCAAAAGCAATGCCCGGCACGCAAAGATTAGAAAAGGTGAGCGAAAATGAATATACCGGCAAAATGAACATTCGGATTGGACCGGTTTCCGGTGTATTTTCCGGAAAGCTCACTATTTCCGACGAAGCGCCCCCCGATAGTTTTACCATGCAGGTGGATGGTCGTGGCGCACCCGGATTTGTGAAAGGCACCGGCGCAATTCAACTGACAGCGCAAGACGGCGACAAAACGCTGATGCAATATACGGGCGACATGCAAATCGGCGGCAGACTTGCCAGTGTGGGACAACGGTTGATTGATTCGGTGAGCAAAAGTATGGTGAAGCAAGGGTTAGAAAGCCTGAATATGGCATTGCAGGCAAAACACGCTCCGCCCATCCCCACTTTCGGCGCAGAACCTTCGACAAAGCAGGCACCCGTATATACCCCGCCCACCGAAACCGAATTCGCATTGGGTGTGATGAAAGACCTGCTGGCAGATGTATTCTCACCCGAAAACAAGCAGGCGTGGAATATTATCGCCGCAGCGCTGGTGAGTTTTGCGGTGGGTTTTTGGGTGGGCAGCAAAAGGAGGGATGGTTAATGAATTGAAAACTATTACGAGTTACATCTAATTGAAACGGGAGGAAATATGTACCGGGAGCGGCAGGAGTTGCTGTTCCCGTCTAAACCACTTGGAAAGGGGAAAAAATGAACAAGAGAATATATTTATTACTGGCAGTATTTCTGATGGGTATGGGACTTCTGGCAACTGCCTGCCAGAGTACAGCGCCCACGGCTCAACCAGCGGCAGCGGCAACAACAGCACCTGCCCCCACGGCAACAACAGCACCTGCCCCCACGGCAACAACAGCGCCCGCTGCACCCGCGGAAGCGCAAAAAGTCACTCTGGCAATTGAACATTTCAGCATCATCGAAGGGACAACATGGTCTGGTGCTCACGACCGAGCCGGAAAACGTATCGCGGCAAAATACCCCAACGTTGATTACGTTTTCCGCGAAGAAGTCAGTCCCGATTTAGCGGTTCCGTATGCCGAAGAGATGATTTCTAACGGCGCCAATATTGTGGTGGGCAACGCCGAATTTATGGGGCTTCCTCTGGAAGACATCGCCGACAAATATCCGGATACCTATTTTGTCTCCATTATCGCCAGCGATTTGAGTACCAAACCAAACTTCATCCGCATGTTCCCGCGACAATACCAAGCGCTGTATCTTGAAGGGTTAATTGCCGGCGCACTGACAAAAACGGGCAACATCGGCATCGTCTCTGCTTTCCCATCGGTTCAGGTTATTCGGCGCGAAGCAGGTTTTTATATGGGTGTGCAGGACGCAGCCAAACTACTAAATAAAGACGTAACCGTTTACGTCAAATACGCCGGCGACTGGTATCTGCCGCAAGAAGAGCGAGACATCGCCGCCACGCTGGTAGATCAGTACAAAGTGGACATCCTGACCCAACAAACTGACTCCGGCTCGCCGCTGGATGTGGCACAAGAAAAAGGCATCTGGTTCATTGGTAAAGATATGGACATCGTCGGTGAGTACGGTTGGTCAAATACCGATACCGTCGCCATATCATTCGATACTCGCTGGGAAGTTGCCTATAACAAAATCGTTCAGGAATATATGGATGGCAATAAAACCCCGGAAACCATTATGTATCCGGGAATGGATTCCTCAATGACTCTGGCTGACGGCACAAAAGAAGCCACCGTTGACATCATGAACGACGGCAAAGTGGGCATCGACGCCATCAGCCCCAAAGCCCTCCCCGACATTCCAAAAGAAATCGTCGACCTCGTTAAACAACGCCGCGACCAGATGATGAAAGGCGAATGGGACCCCTTCACCGAAAACGCATTTGTGAGCAACGGCACCGGTCTCGATTTGGACGGATTGCCCGTTCCGGCAGCAGGAACAACCGTCAAACCGGCAGGCGAAGAACCCACTCCTGAATGGCTGCTTTCAAAATTCAACTTTGACCTGCAAGGGATGAAAATATTGGAGTAATTTTGCCCGCAACATTTTTTATACGGTGCAACAACGTGTAATGGTTTTCCTTCCCTGATATTTGAGGCTCCCGTTTTTGGGAGATTTCCTGCAAGCGGGAGCCTCATTCTCACTTCTTTTCCCTGTTTCCACAGCAACCGGAGGGGAAACAAACCTTATCATAAAAATCAACTCTGGAATTATATCTATGCAAACAAACCTATTTACAAAATCCAAACCCGGTGAAACCGTGCTGGAAGTGAAGGGTATCACCAAACGGTACCCGGGTGTTGTCGCCAACGACCACATTGATTTTGCAATGAAAGCGGGAGAAATCCATGCCATTCTGGGTGAGAACGGTGCGGGAAAAACCACGCTGATGAACATCTTGTTCGGTCTGGTGCAACCCGATGAGGGGGAAATTTATATCCACGGACAGCAAGTCCATTTCAAATCTCCCCTGGACGCCATCAATCTAGGGATTGGTATGGTTCACCAACACCGAAAATTAGTGCAGGCTCATACCGTGCTGGAAAATATCATTCTGGGGCATCCAAATGCCGGAAAGTTACTGAAGGTAAAGCAAACCAGTTTGGAAATTGAAGAATTGTGCGAGCGGTATGGCTTTAACATTGATTTGGAGGCTAAAGTCTGGCATCTGTCAGAAGGCGAAAAACAGGTGGTAGAAATCCTAAAAGCACTCTACCGGGGTGCCAAAGTACTCATTTTAGATGAACCGACCTCTGCGCTGGCGCCACCCGAAACCAAAAACCTATTGCATTCCATTGATGCGATGACCCAAAATGATATGGCAATTGTCCCGTTCATCACCCACAAACTCCCCATTGTGCTTTCGGTGAGCGACCGGGTAACGGTATTAAGGCGCGGAAAAGTCACGGCTCGGCTGGAAACTCGACACACGACAGAAAGAGTTTTAACGCAAGAAATGGTGGGCAGAGAAATTATCTTCCGCACTAAACACGTGGAGGTAGAAAAAGGGAAACCAATTCTGCAAGTAAAAAACCTTTCCACCTTTAATGACAAAGGGGCTTTAGCGTTACAAAACATTTCATTTTCCGTACATGAGGGGGAAATTTTTGGTATTGCCGGTGTCTCCGGCAACGGGCAGCAAGAATTGGCTGAAGTGTTAGCCGGTTTGCGAAAAGCCAGCACCGGGAGCGTTATGATGGATGAGAAAGACATCACCACCGTTCCCAGTCTGGAAAGGTGGCAAAGGGGCATTGGATACATTCCCGCCGAGCGTATTACCGTCGGTTCCATCGGAGATTACTCTCTGGTGGAGAATATGGCGATGAACTTTTATTTTGATGATGAATTCACTCAACACGGAATTATTGACTTCAAAAAACTGCGCCAATTTACCGAAGACATCATCGCAGAATATAACGTGGCAGCTCCCGGACCCGATATCAAAGCCAAAGCCCTGTCGGGGGGCAACCTGCAGAAACTCATCTTGGGGCGCGTGTTGGCACGCAAGCCGCGTCTTATCATTGCCAACCTGCCAACGCAAGGGCTTGATGTAGGCGCCATTGAGTTTGTGCGAAACAAATTAGTGGATGCAAAAAAAGCCAAAGCCGGTATTCTGCTCATTTCAGAAGACCTCGACGAAGTTTTAGCGTTAAGCGATCGCGTTGCTCCCATCTACGAAGGAGAATTTATGGATAGTATTCCCGGCAAAGAAGCCCAAAAGGAAGCCATTGGGGCAATGATGGCTGGATTGCATCCCAAAGGGGGACAAGATGAAAGCCGGTAACTATACACTTAACATCCAAAGAAGAATTACGTTAAACGGCTGGAAAGCAACCACCATATCTGTTTGGGCTATTCTTCTTGCTCTGGCGTTATTTAGCCTCATTTTTATACTGGCGGGTATTAACCCCCTAGTGGCTTATCGGGAAATTTTCTCATACGCATTCGTCAATCCTTTTGGGCTACCGGCAACCATCAACCGGTCTATTTTTCTGTTACTGGTTACATATGCGTTCATCATCCCATTTCGAGCGGGATTATGGAATATTGGTATGGCAGGACAACTGTACGCCGGAGCATTGGGGGCGTTTGCCGTTTTATTTGCCTTGGGCGCAAAAACATCCGCGGGCATCACACTTTCTCCTGTGCTGGTCATCCCGTTGATGATTGTGGCAGCTTCTTTGGGAGGAGCAATAGTAGGCGCACTCGCTGGTTATTTAAAGGGGAAATTCAACCTGAATGAGATTGTTGTCACGATGATGCTGAACTTTATCGTTTTCTGGCTTGTTTCTTTTATGATAAAAGATGGCGGCATCTTTATGAATCGGGGCGGCAGAGGCGAAAGTTTTGAGCTACCCACTTCTATGCGTGCCCCGCTCATTGCAGGGTTGCCTATCACTATTTTTATTGTTTTGGGATTAGCCGTGTTGCTGTATTTTGTGTTTACCAAAACCAGAATCGGTTATGAAATTAAAACCTATGGGCTTAGTCCGGCAGCGGCACATTACGCCGGCATCAGTTCAGCCAAAATACCGGTACTGGTATTTGTGCTGGGTGGGATAATAGCCGGTTTAGCCGGGTATCATTATTTTGCTGCCGTCCCCGGCGTATTTAAGATTGCCAGAAACTATGGCTTTTTTGGCGACCTTTCTTTCTACGGCATTATCTGCGGGCTAATTTCTCTGGGTGACCCGCTGGCTGCCATTCCGGTAGCGTTTCTATTTGGCGGGCTGTCTGTTGGCGGACGGTTTGTGCAAGGGAAGTTAGGAATGAGTTTCGGGATAGATTATGCGCTGTTGGGTGTTTTGATGATTACCCTCGTCGCATTTCAATTTTTCTACCGCTACAAAATTGTGTGGCAAAAAGCAGAGAAGGAGCAAATTTATGCTGGAATTCCTCGTTAGAAGTTTGGATGCATCAACCATCTTTACCATTGCCGCTCTCGGCGAGCTTATCGGGCAGCGGTCAGGTGTATTGAACGTTGGAGTTGAAGGCGTAATGTTGTTTGGCGCGACATTAGGGTTCATGGTTGCCCAGAGTACCGGTAGCTATTTGCTCGGCTTTTTGGTGGGGATTGCCATCGGGGGACTGCTTGGTTTGTTGCATGGATTCTTCTCCATTACCCTTCGCGGTGACCAGGTTGTAAGTGGGATGGGAATTTGGATTTTTGGTTTCGGCTTAACTACCTATATCGGCAACCCGTACACCGGTCCTCTGGGAATGGACCGCATTCCCACGGTGTTTCATCTTTCCCCCTTCTTTTTCGTTGGCATCGGGCTGGTCATTATCACCTGGTTTGTCCTTTCCAAAACAAGTTTTGGTTTGCGGGTACGGTCGGTCGGAGAAAACCCTTCTGTCGCCGAAGTTTCGGGGATTAACGTTACCGTGACCCGCTATTTGTGTGTTGTTGCCGCAGGTATGCTGATGGGGCTGGCGGGAGCGGTTTACTCTCTTAACTACAGTCCGGTCTGGAATTATAACTTTTTAATGGGATGGGGGTTCATTGCCTTGGCGCTTGTTTTCTTCTCCGCATGGAATCCCTTCATTTTGACGGGCGGTTCGTTGCTGTTTGGAATTCTGTGGCAGCTGTCACTCAACCCCCAACTGGTGCTCCCCGGTGTTTTTTCCAGATACATCTGGCGCATGGTTCCCTTTACCATCACCCTGATAGTTTTGTGGATAATGGCAACCAAATGGTTCCGCACAAAATGGGGGTCTGCCAAACCGGAAGCATTGGGCGTACCCTATTTTAAAGAATAACTGTATCTTCTCAACAAATTGAGGTGAGGCTATGGTCGGGACAGCGCAACGCTCTGTCCCGACCGGACAACCCTTGCGCTCGCCCCTACATTTTGAAAAGATACAAATAACTCTATTGAAAGATTGGAGATTAGAGCTTCAATGCAACCGTCTCATCTTCAATCACTAATTCACCGTTCACATTAAAGGAGGTCTATATGGCTCTTAACCCAACTCCGGGGCTTCCCCCATTTGAATATGTCAAACCCGCATCGCTCGCCGAAGCCAGCACTTTTTTGGCAGAACACGCCGGGGAAGCTCGCCCGTTTATGGGCGGCACCGACACATTTGTGCGCATGCGGGACAAAGCATGGCACGACAAATTTGTGGTGGACGTCAAAAACTTCAAGGGAATGCACACTATCTCTTTCAATCCACAAGACGGATTGACCCTTGGCGCAGCGGTGAATATGAACCATGTCATCGCATCGCCCTTTGTGCAGGAGCATTATCCCCTGCTGGCAGAAGCCGCTCGCACCGTTGCCAGCTATCAGTTGCGCAGTCGAGCCACTATCGTGGGGAACATCTGCAACGCCTCGCCCGCCGGTGATACCCTCGGCGCCAGCATTTTGCTGGGCGGCGTATTGCGCGTTCACGGCGTGGATGGCGACCGCGACGAAGCGCTGGCAACGTTTTTCCACAGTCCGGGCAAAACCAACCTTAAACCGGGCGACATCGCCACGTCGGTACATTTCCCGCTTCCCCCGGCAGATGCTGTGGGCAGATACATCAAACTCAATCGCAATAACGATGGCGATTTGGCAATTGTGGGCGTGACCGTGCTGGGATACCCCGATTACACAACGGCATCCGGCTTTCGTTTTAAGATTGCGCTGGCTTCAGTTGCCCCCGTGCCATTAATTATCAGCGCCGCCGAAGCCCTTTTGGCAGACGCACCCATCACCGTCGAAACCATCACCGCCGCCGCACAAGCCGCTATGAACGCATGCTCCCCCATCAGCGATACCCGTGGCAGCGCCGAATATCGCAAACTGATGGTGCGCAATCTGGTTAACCGTGCCGTGGCTGATGTTTGGGGAAAATTATAGGGATAGTGGAGGAACAATGGCTCATCACACAATAATTTTAACCGTCAATGGCGAAACCGAAACCGTAACGGTTCCCTCGCATATGACCTTGCTGGAAATGATCCGCGAAGAATTGGCGCTGACCGGTACAAAAAACGGCTGTGCATCCGGCGAATGCGGCGCATGCACGGTGATGCTCAACGGCGAACCGGTGAACAGTTGCATGGTGCTGGCGGTAGAAGCCGATGGCGCGACCGTTACCACCGTTGAAGGCTTGGCACACGACCATCAACTTGACCCGTTGCAGCAGGCATTCATCGAAAGCGGCGCCGTACAGTGCGGTTTCTGCACACCGGGGATGCTCATTTCATCCAAAGCGCTACTGCTGCGCACACCCGACCCCACTGACCACGACATCCGTGAATCGCTGGTGGGCAATTTGTGTCGCTGTACCGGCTATGTCCGCATTGTGGATGGCGTGAAACAGGCGGCAAAACTAACCGCGCCATCCGTTTTGGAATAGGCTTCGGTTCAGACAAAAGGAGACCGCACATGGGACTGGAAAAAATACCTGATTTAATTGGAAAAAGTGTCCCCCGCGTTGATGCGCGGGAAAAAGTTACCGGCGCAGCCATCTATGCCGATGATATTCAATTTGGGAAGAAACTACTGTATGCCCGCGTCAAACGGAGCCCGCACCCGCACGCGCTCATAAAATCCATCGAAACCGGCAAAGCCGAGGCGCTCCCCGGGGTGAAAGCCGTCGTCACCGGCAAAGATTTTCCCAACCGCATCGGATTGTATCTAAAAGACAAACACATTTTTGCGCTCAACCGGGTGCGATTTGTGGGCGAGCCGGTGGTGGGGGTGGCGGCAGTGTCGGAAGAAATCGCCGAGCAGGCGCTTGAGCTGATTAACGTGGAATATAAAGCGCTGGAAGCCGTTACCGACCCCATTTACGGGGCATCGCCAAAAGCGCCGCTCATCCACCCCCAATTGGGTGAATATGAAGTGCCAAATTTTATCTTCCCCAAACCGGGAACCAACATTTCCAACCATTTCAAAATTCGCAAAGGCGATACCGAAGCCGCATTTAAAGAATGCGTCGCCGTGGTAGAAAAAACCATCCGCGTGCCGCACGTGCAGCACGTCCCCATTGAACCACACGTTGCCGTCGCCCAGATGGACGAAACGGGCAAAGTAACCCTGTGGGCATCGTCACAATCGCCATTTGCCCAGCGAAACCTCATCGCCAAAACACTGGGCATTTCGCAAAGTGATATGCGCGTCATCGCTCCGTATGTCGGCGGGGGATTCGGCTGCAAAGCGGGCGTCACCATGGAAGCCATTCCAGCGGCGATTGCCACTAAAGTGCCCGGCTACCCCGTCAAACTTCGCCTAACCCGCGAAGAAGAATTTTACACCAATTTTGTGCGGCAGGGCTTGATCATCAAACTAAAAGTTGGCTGTGACGCCGACGGCAATCTGCAAGCAATGGAAAACACCATGTACTGGGATGGCGGCGCATCCACCGAATATGGCGTGAATATCACCCGCGCCGGTGGGTACAGCAGCACCGGACCGTACGACATCCCCAACGTTAAAACCGATAGCCTGTGCGTGTATACCAACCATCCCATTGGCGGAGCTTATCGCGGATTCGGTATGTCGGAACTGCACGCCGGTATCGGGCAGGTAATGGACGAACTGGCAACCGCAATCGGGATGGATAAAATAGAGTTTCATCTGAAAAACGTGGTTCAGGGTGGCGACACGCTGGCAACCGGTATGAAAATGCACCCGACCGGGCTATCCCGCTGCATCCAAAAAGTGGCAAAAGCGGTCAAGTGGGGCGAAAAATCGCCCGCCAGCGCCTCCAACAAACGGCGCGGGAAAGGCATCGCCCTCATGTGGAAAGCCCCCGCTATGCCACCGAATCCCGGTTCCAGCGCCTGGGTGAAATTTGCCGAAGACGGCACAGTTGTCGTGGGCGTCGGCGGGCAAGAAATCGGGCAGGGGGCATTCACCGTTGCCGCGCAAATGGCTGCCGCCGCGCTCGGCGTGCCGATGGACTGGGTGCGCATCGCCGGACCGCTCGATACCCAATACAGCCCGTATGAATGGCAAACCGTCGCCAGCCGACTGACATGGAGCATGGGTAACGCCGTAAAACGCGCCGCCGAAGATGCCCGTCAGCAAGTGTTGGATATGGTCGCCGAAGCGTGGGATGAAAACGCCGATGATTTGGACATTGTTGAAGGGAAGGTCGTCAGCTATAAAAGTGAACGCGATATTTCACTAAAAAACATTGTCATTTACGGTATTCCCAAAGAAAACGACCAAGGTTGGGTTGGCGGTCCCATCATCGGACGGGGAAAATTTATGCCCACCTATGTCACCGGGCTGGATAAAGACACCGGTCAGGGTGAACGGGCGGTAGTACACTATACCACCGGCGCACAAGCGTTGGAAGTTGAAGTTGATTTGGATACCGGTAAAATTGAAGTATTCAACGCGGTATCTGCCTTTGATATGGGACGCGCCATCAACCCGGATTTAGTGCATATGCAGATGGAAGGCGGCTTTGTTCAGGGACTCAGCTCCGCCATTTTTGAAGAAATGATGCTCAAAGATGGCACTATGCAAAATCCCAGTTTTGTCGATTATCGCATCGCCACCGCTACCGATGTGCCGCGCAATATGACCACCATCATTGTAGAAGAGCCACAGGATGATGGTCCGTGGGGCGCACGCGGCGTTGGCGAACATCCCATGGTGCCGACCATCGCCGCGCTGGCAAATGCCATTTACAATGCCGTCGGCGTGCGGCTGGAGGGCCCACCGTATTCCGCAGAGCGAATTTTCATGGCAATGCTGGAAGCAGGCGTGGTGTTGTAATTGACAGCAATGTTACTTTGAAAAAATACAGGGGCGGCTCGCGAGCCGCCCCTACTTAAAAATTCAGGAAAAATATTCGTGACCAAAAAATTTGAAAATATTGAAACCAAGCTCATCCACGCCGGAGAAATGCATCCGCGTCCGGAGGGCGAAATTAACCTGCCGAATATGAAGGCCTCCACTTTTGAATCATATCACGACAAAACCTATCACGGCGCACAGTGAAATATGAGCCACACCCCCCCCCCC